>JBDSIW010000188.1:0-5979 GCA_039917795.1 Verrucomicrobiota bacterium
CCCTCAATCAACTTCTCTACACCGTACAAGATCACACCGAGGTTCATCGCGTCGTGTTGCCTTACCGCGCGTGGGACTTGCTCGACCTTATCGGCAAGGAACAAGCCCACACGCTGCTCCGTCAATCCGTCCGTTATTGCGTGAAAGCGGAATCCGAAAACCGGCCCGCCAGTTGGGACGAACCGCAGACCTTGTTGCCCAAAATGCTCGAACAACACAAGTTGCTGGGCCGCTCTCCGGGCGGTCGCGTCGCCGAGGACAAATGGATTGATGAGCTCAGCCAGACCTTTTTCACCGCGACACCCGAGCAGGCTGCAGAAGCGGCAGCCTCGGCGCTCGCCGAAGGTTTTGCGCCCGCCGCCATTGGCGAGGCGATTTCACTCGCCGCGAATCAATTGGTTCTCCGGGACGCGGGCCGTCCGCCGCAAAGTGAATCTCCCGGAAAACCCGTTGGCAGCGTTCACGGGGACAGCATCGGCGTTCACGCGTGCGATTCCGCCTGCGCCTGGCGCAATCTCGCGCGGGTCAGCAATGACCGAAACACCTTTGCGTGCCTCATTCTCGGTGCCTATCAGGTGGCGCTGGACCGCACCGCTCGCGGCGGGGAGTTCCAGAACTGGTTGCCGGTTCCGCCAAAGTGGCATTTGTTACAGGTCAAAGCCACGGAAGCGGAAGCCTTGCTGCGCGAGGCGGATGAAGCGATTCGCCAGAACCTCCAGGCGCAGGCCGCAGCGGTCATCACGCGCTACAGCGAACTCGGCCACGCGCCGAGGCCGGTGTTTGATTTGATGTTGCGCTATGCGGTCAGCGAAGACGGCGCGCTCCACGCGGAGAAATATTACCGGACTGTGACCGAGGAATTTGCCGCGACGCGTCCCGCATTTCGCTGGCGGCAATTGGTTGCCCTGGCACGCGTCACGGCCAGCGAATATGGAAGACCCGCCCCGGGAATGTCAGAGGCGAAGGAATTGTTAAAGGTTTGAGCGGGATTCGAGGATTTGCTGGTTCGCGGGAGCAAATATTTTGGACAGGATGATCGTCCGATTCCAGCCAGATCTTCTTGCGGAATCAAGCGAGGCGTCCCGAAAAAAATCAGCGGTGATGTCCACCACCGTGACCATGCGAGCCGCCGCCATAGCCGTGATATCCTCCACTGTGGTAGCCGCCGTAATAGCCTCCGCCGAAGCCGAAGGAAAAGGAGGCTCGCGGATATCCATAATATCCGTAGCTGGGGTAGTAAGAGTAGCGGGGATAAATGCCGTAATCGATCAACCGTGGAGAAGAGTCGCGCATGACGATCACAGTCGGAGAGGACTGCACATATTCGACAGCGGGAGGAGCATAGCGAACGGGAGCGATCGCCGAGGTCGGCTCGGAAGCAATCGCCCTGGCCGGAGGAACCACCGCTTGGGGCGCGGCGACTTGAGTTGGTTCCGACAGAGGCGGGCGTTGGGCGAGCATCGCTGTAACGACTCGCGGCGAAACTCCATGCTCATGCAAATATACAATATCGGTGGCCGTAAGGTCTGCGTAACTTTGGCCTTTATTTTGAATGTAGGAGACAATGATTTCATCGCCCAGTTTGGCTTGGGCCAGCTTGAGAACTTCCGAGACACCATACGAGATGGGGGCTGGGCTTTGCGCCGCGACGGGTCCGCTTTCCGCGAAAGCAGAAATGGAAGAGAGAGCGAAAAGCGCGAAGGAACCAGTCGCCAGCCACGAGAGAATTTGATGTTTCATACCAGAATTTCTTTCGTCGAGAGTGTCGCGCCAATTAGCGTTGCCGTCAATCCCGTTGGTGAACCGACAGGTCAAACTTGTTTCCTTTTGTGTGCTTTTCGCAGGGGGAATTCTTTTGCCGGAAATATTTTCGAGAATCCGAGCTGCATGACTGTTTCTTGAAGGAAAACTGAGAAGCGCCCTTCCTTTGGAATTCAACCGTATGAAAGTTGACAGTGCCGGTCCTTCCGGCAAAACATTCGCCATGAACCAATGTATTGGGTCGGTTGCCTTATCGCTGGGATTATTCGTCGTCGCTGGCTGCTCCGACCCGGCGGATAAAGTCCACAAGAGCGCTGCGTCCAAGCCTGTAAAAACTGAATCGGCCGGCGCGACGAACCTCGCAGTGGGCGCGAAGGAATATGTTGTGCGCACGGCTGAATCCAAAATTGATTTTGTCGGCTCAAAGGTGACTGGCAAACACGATGGAGGTTTTAAGAATTTCGCCGGAACCATCCAAGTTGCGGATGGGAAAATCGTCGGCTCGCCCGAGTTCAAGATCAACATGAAGACTTTGTGGGCGGACAACGCGAAGCTCACGGGACACCTCAAGAGCGCGGATTTTTTCGACGTCGAGAAATATCCGTCCGCCACGTTTGTTGCGACCACAATCGAGCCGTCAGGCGATCATCATAATGTGGTGGGGAATCTGGACCTACATGGCGTGACCAAAAGTATTTCGTTTCCTGCGAAGATTGAAATCACCGAAGACGCCGCCACCATTAATGCAGATTTCGCGATCAATCGAAAAGAGTTCAACATCAATTACCCGGGCAAAACGGACGACCTTATCCGTGACAATGTCGCCCTGAAGCTGGCGATCAAAGCGAGCCCCGGCGCTCTGCGTCCGGAAGATCAGATCACCAATTAATAACGGATTTGTCGCGGGCGCGGTTTACATTTTCACCAGCGGAAGAAGCGTTTCAGTTTGGAGCAGGAGAATTCTCCGTCGACAGGGCACTTGAAAGGGAAAGAAGAGCCGTTTACTTTTCTGAGCCGTCCCACTCGGGACTGTAGCAATTTAAAGTTGCGCTCCCTCCCGGCACGGGACTTTTCTACGGTTGCAAATCGGGATGGCGGGCTTTACAACTTTGCGTCCCAAAACAATCACAACGAATCAGACTCCCTATGAACCGCATTGCAAAAACCTTCATTGTCCTGCTCGCACTGGCGTCCACGACGGCGTTTGCCGCAGAATTGAAATACTCGGTCGTGCCGAACTTCTTTGAGCAGGACCCGGATGGCAAGTCGCTCGGCCCTTGTCATGGCGGCGTGGTGATCGACAAAGCGGGAAACATTTTGGTAAGCACGGACACGGAGCGCGGGATTGTCGTTTTTTCGCCAGCCGGAAAGTTTTTGCGCGCCTTCGGCCCGACTCGCATTCACGGCCTGGAAATCCGCAATGAAAAAGGTGTGGAATATATCTATGCCGCGCGCCCGGCAGACCACGAAGTTCTTAAGCTCACGCTCGAGGGAAAAACGGAGTGGACGATCCACGCGCCCATGGAAGCAGGCATTTACAAAGAGGAGAAGGGGTTCAATCCGTGCGCGGTCACCGTCGGGCCGGATGGCTCCATTTTTGTCGCTGACGGATACGGCTCCAATTTCGTCCTCAAGTTTGACAAGGATCGCAAGTTCGTGAAGGCGTTTGGCGGGCCGGGCGAAGAAGATGGGAAATTCAAAACCTGCCACGGCATCGGGCTCGACACCCGGGGAAAGAAACCGCTCTTGCTGATTTGCAATCGCAACAATAACCGCGTGGAACACTGGGACCTCGACGGAAACTTTGTGCGCGTCATCCAAAAAGACCTGCGCATGCCGGCGGCGGTTCAGTTCCAAGGCGAATATGCCATCTTCCCCGAGTTGCAGGGCAGAGTCACGGTGTTGGACAAGGCGGGGAATATCGTTGCGCAAGTGGGCGACAACCCGGTCGCAACCCAACGCGCGAATTTTGGTCTCCCTCCCGATCAATGGAAGGACGGCATTTGCAATTCTCCCCACGGCGCCACGATGGATAAAAAGAAAAACCTGATCGTCGCGGAGTGGAGCCAGTTCGGGCACCTCCACAAATTCGAACACGAGAAGTAAACTCCGATTTCTCGTGGAATCACGGGGGAGTCGAAAACTTCTGCCATCCGTGGGTCGCGTCCAGGCGCGCCCGGAGTGGCGCGCCCTACCTGCAGAATTTTTTCGCTGCGCAAAAGAAATGACAGCGTCAAGGGCGGCAGGAGTTGATTCTATTTTGCCGCCTCGAAATAAACGTGATCCTTCTCGATACCGTAGCGTTGCAGGATTCGGCCGGTGGCGGTTTCCAGCTCTTTGGCGTCGAGGACCAAACGCTGCCATGTTTCGCCCTTTTGAAATTCGAAGACATGAAAATTGTTCGTTGAATTCTTCAACGCTCTTTCCAAATCCGGCAAGCGGCTGATGGGTTGGCCATTGACCTTTTCCAGCACCAGCGTGCGCGCTTCCTGATAACCAATGTTAAAAACATCCGGCAACACCTGGGATAGAACGACCACGGACGGATGTTCCACCGTGGGATTCTCGTGTTGAAAGTAAGTGAGACGAAACGGGGCGAGCCGCTTCCAATCCTGGCCCCAGCGCCGCAAATAATTTTTCGAGAGCGGCTGGAAAACCAAACCGCCCGCGATCAGATATTCCGGTTCGCCATCGAACTCCGATTCCGGCAGAAGTTTGGCGGCGTCCTCGGCCTTGGGCAATCGATACGAGACCTGCCGCTCGCGACCGTCGCGCCAGATTTTCAACTTCACGACATCTCCGGCCCATTTGTTTCGCGTGGATAAATTCTCGAGCAGGAGATGCCCGTATTGCGGATCCAAATAATCGCCTTGGATATCGATGTCGAACCCGTCGATTTGCAGAATGATGTCGCGCGGTTTCAAACCCGTTTCCACACCCGATTGATCGCCTGCGTCAATGATTACGACGCCGCGGCGTTCCCCGGTCAGTTTTAAAAAATCAAGCGTGGCGGGATTCTCGGCCGGTTGCCACGTGAAGTCGAAGTAACCCAATCCGTGATAATCTCCATGGCGTCGAGCTTCGAGAATCGCGCGAATGAACGGGGAGGGGAGAACCTTGCAGGAGTTTTCAACTTGCGAAAAAATCAAGCCAATGACCTTTGCGTCCATGATCACTGGCTCGGAGAATCCGACGCGATCGATCTCCGAGCTCAACTCGAGTTGGACCCGGGCCGCGTCGCTCTTCTCGCCACTGCCCACGGTGAAGCGGTTGAACTCGGCCTTGCGCGCTTCGAGGTTGCCCGCGCGCCAGCGGAAAATCTGCAGGTCGCCCTGGCGGGCGAGGGACTCGGCGAGCTTGGCGGGTTTCAATCCTTTCCAGAATTTTTCGTCCGGCACGGAAATGATCGCAAGATTGGCCGGGTAATCGATCCATTTGGCCTGACCATTCCACCATGGGCCGCGTCCGCCCTTTTGCAACCGGATCAGCGTTTGGTTTTCCAAACCATCCGCAGTGGTCAGGATTTCGCGCGCCCCAATCACGATGCCGGATTTCACCAGATTTTGCGCCTGCCGCGACCAGGGGAGGAAAAAATCGTATTGCTTGCGGGTGATATCGAGCGTGACGACGGAGCGTTCCAGTTCGCGATTGGCTGAGGAAGACGCGCCGATGCTGGAGTCGCAGGCCAGCGCCAGAATTACCGTAGTCAAGAGCAGGGATCGGATTGTCATAAGCGCCGGTCTTTCGGAAGGCTGTAGGTTTTTAAAATCTCGGCGTGGGCCGCATCGGCCTCCGCGCGATTGAGCGCTTCAAATGCGTGATTGGGCAGGAACTCGATCACGTGATGGGTGTTGGTCACGGACTCAAACGCGCGGACTACGTCAGTGAGGCGGTCAATGCGGATGCCGTTGATCTTATCGACCAGAGCGCGATTGGCGGTCTTGAGATTGGCGTTGACCGGATGAGCCAGGACGGAAGCGAGGACGATGGGCTCGGGGCGCGCGGTTTCCGGCGATTCATAGCGGCGATAAAACAATTCGTAAACGATTTCGGCATTGGCGGAGTCGCGCCAATTTCGGCCAAACGTTTTCAAGTAATCCAGGCTCACGGGAGTGAAGACGAGTCCCGCGTAAACGAAATAACGCGGCAACGCATCGTATTGATTGCCCACAAGCCGGTCGCCCTCGAAAACCGTAGTGGGAAAGGAGAGGTCCACTT
>JBDSIW010000189.1:0-11560 GCA_039917795.1 Verrucomicrobiota bacterium
TCCGGTTTGGGTGGGGAACGATGCGGACTACCGGCGTGCTGAGTTGAGCCAGGCGCTCTTGCACCAGTGGAAGGATTTTTAGTCCCCAAATTTCCAGAGTGGTCTGACGCCCGTTCCAGTTGGTCAAGCGCCGAATCCATTTGGCAATGATGACCCGATCTTCGCCAAGGCGGTCAGCGATGGTGAGGGCGCGCCCGTAGATTTTTCCCGAAGCGTCCTCGGAAATAACGGCGAGATTGCCCGAGCCGATTTTCTCCAGCGCTTGCGGAATCGAAAGGATCGGACGCAGCTTCGGGGCTTCAGGGAACACTTTGGTTGTATGGACGTCGCGCTGATCGTCTTCTGTGGAAAGCGAGGGTGTCATGCCGGGAATGGGCCGGGGATGATCCATCGCTGAAATCTCGACCAGCTTTCGTTCCGAGAGCGGGGGAAACGTCTCCCATTCACCTCGGCTGTTTAACATTTCGCGAACGCGTTGCCGCACATGGCGCGCGCGCTCAGCATCGGTCTTCAATCCGCAAGGCACGTCGAGATGTTTCAAGGATTCTTCGACGCCGAGAAAAATCGGTTTCGTCGTAAAAAGGCGCTCCTGGACGCGGACCGCTTCCCGAAAAGGGTCGCGCCCCAATTCTGCGGCGGTGGACATTAAGCCCAGCAAAACATTCCAATCGACCAAGCCGCCGCGAGCCAAATGGCAGGCGCGGGCGTCGAGGAGACGAATTTGATTGGCGGTCACCAACACATAACCGGTTTCATCAAGGCCGCGGCGCCCGGCCCGGCCAAACATCTGTAAGATCTCGTCGGAACGAAGCGGTTGTTCCTGATAATCGCGCCGGTAGGAGTCGCCCGCCAGCGCGACACTGCGCAACGAAAAATTAATTCCCGCCGCCAGGCCTATAGTGGCGACGACCACGCGCAGTTGCCCGGCTTTGGCGAGCGGTTCCACGACACCCGCGCGCGCGGCGTAACTGAGTCCGCTGTGGTGAAAGGCGATTCTGCTCTTCAACATTTTTGCCAGATGATCGCCGACAAGCAATTTTTGCTCGGGACTTAACAGTAAGGGATTGGGCGTCGGAAGAATTCGTGCAAGTTCAGCGGCGAGCGACTCTGCTCCCTGGCGTCGCGGAGAGAAAATCAATATCGGCCCAAGATCCTCCGCGAGCGCCTTGGCCACCAGCCTTGGCCAATAGCCCCGGATCTCGCCCGGTACATGGAAGTTTAAATTGTTCGCGTAAATTTCCTCGAGCGGAACGGGACGATGTTCGTGGCGCACTAAAACGGCTTTGCGGCCCAGGCGGGCCAACCATTTCACGAGGTCTTGCGGATTGCCCACGCTGCCGCTGAGCAGGAGAAGCTGGGTTTGGGGCGGGGCGAGGGCGAGGGCGAGTTCGTAATTCAAACCGCGATTGGCATCGCCGATCATTTGATATTCATCGACCACCAACAGGGTGGGGCCGTCGCTGCGGATGAGGCTTCTCTTCTGGGTTTCAAGCGTCGCGACGATGACCGGCGCGTTCAGATTTTCTGAGAGATCACCCGTGGTAATCCCGACATCCCAACCCTGCGCGCGCCACTCGGCCAGTTTGTCATTCGCCAGGGCGCGAGTCGGGACGGTGTAAATGGCCTGCCCGCGATTTTTCCCTTTGTTGGACCAAAGCTCGAAAATGAGCGTCTTGCCCGCGCCGGTTGGCGCATGGACCACGACGTCGTTTCCTTCCCTCAATGCGGACACGGCCTGCTGTTGCCAGAGGTCCGGGATGCGCACCTCGTTGAAGGCGGGAAGATTCTCCAGTTGTTCCGCGAACGAGGACACGCCAGAAGATTGTCAACTTTGGCGATTCGGAAACCGCAGATTCAAATTTGCGAAAATTCCTCCGGGTTGGTGGCGTCGATTCACTAAGGTTTGACTTGGCTTCGCGGCAAAACTAAATTCCTCCCAATGTTGGCCGCTGAAACCAGATTGGTTGCAGTTCCTTATGCAACCGGCTCGCCCCCGAAATATTCAACGAACTGGAATGAAATTTTGGAGACGGCGGATCCTTTTTTAAAGGCCGTGGCCAAACGTCTGGTCGCCCAAGCGGAGGAATTCGAGCCAGCGGTCGTTCCCCACGCGCAATACGCCCTCAGCGGTCACGGCAAACAGCTGCGCCCTTTGCTCGTTTCATTGAGTGGCTCAGCTGTCGGAAAGGTTAGCGATCCACACGTCACTGTCGCCGCAATTATCGAGATGGTCCACCTGGCCACACTCGTGCATGACGACATTATCGACGAAGCCACGCTTCGTCGGGGGCGGCCCACGCTGTCGGCGAATTGGGGCAATGAGATTTCTGTCCTGCTGGGCGATTGCCTCTTCGCCCACGCGCTCAAATTGGCCGCGAGCTTTCCAACGCCCGATATTTGCCGTGCTGTCGCCTCCGCCACCAACACCGTTTGCTCTGGGGAGATTCTCCAGACGCAATGCCGCCGGAAATTTCATCTTTCGCGCGAGGAATATTTCAAAATTCTGGCGATGAAAACCGCCGAGCTGTTCGCGCTTTCGTGCGAGTTGGGCGGTTTGTTGAGCCACGCCAGCCCGGCGTATCGCGAGACTTTGCGGCATTACGGTCTGGCGCTGGGTACCGCATATCAGCTTTATGACGATTGCCTGGATGTTTTTGGCTCTGAAACCGCCGCCGGAAAAACACTGGGCAACGATCTGGCCAATGGGGAAGTGACTCTGCCGCTCCTGATCGCGATGGAACGAATGACCGATGCCGAGCGCGTGGAAGTGGAAGCACAGGTCCGGAATTGGGTGCCAGAAAATTTTGCGCGAATCATGATTTCGCTCGAAACCTACGATGTGTTGACGGAGTCCCGCCGGATAATTCATCAGTATTTGGCTGCCGCGCGTCAGACGTTGCTGCTCCTGCCGGCTTCCGAAGGACGAAACGGGTTGTCCGGTCTCCTCGATTATTTGTCACAACAAAGTGACGCCTTGGGTGTTTAATCCCTGGCAGCCCATGAAACCCGACCTTCTAGAAACCTCCGTACCCGTCGCCATCGAGGTGGACAGGAAACTCGAGAACAAGATTCGGGCGGCGGAGGATTTTGTGCTCGTGACCCGCGCTCGGAACGACGATTCCGCAGCCTACGATGATTTGATCAAGCGCTACCAGGAACGCATCTACGCGACGGTTTATCACATGACCTCGAATCACGAGGACGCCAACGACCTGACTCAGGAGACGTTCATCAAGGCTTATCGCGCGCTGCATTCTTTTAAGGGCGATTCCAGTTTCTACACCTGGATTTATAGAATCGCCGTCAACAAAACGATTAACTTTCTCAAGACGCGCAAGAACCGCGTTCACATGAGCTTGAACGATTTGGATTTTAATGCGGAGAACGATCCAGATCTCGTCGCGTTGGTTTCGGACAAGACCCCGCGCCGCGATTTGAATCTCGCGGAATTGCAGGAGAAATTGAACGAGGCCATGCAGAAGCTGTCAGAAGTTCACAGAATGGTGGTCACACTGCACGATGTCCAAGGACTGTCACACGACGAAATTGCCCAGATCATCGGCTGCAATGTCGGGACAGTTCGGTCACGACTTTTTTACGCGAGGCAACAATTACAAGGAATTTTGACGGATTATTTGAACTAGCTATGAACCCGGAGCAGGAAGATTTTGAATCGTTGCGCCAATTATTGGCTTTGAAGAAATACGAGCAACCGCCGCCCCGCTATTTTTCTGAATTGTCCGGCCGCATTTGGCTTCGCATCGAACGGGAACCTGCTCGTCTCTCGTTCTGGCAGCGCATTTTCCCCAATGTCGGAGTCAGCCCCACTTTTGCTTACAGCTTTGGCCTCCTGGCGTGCGGCAGTTTGTTTCTGGGTATTGCTTATAGCCTCAACAACGAGCCGCAGCAAAGTTCCGGGCAGCCGATGGCGAATGGGAATTGGCCGGAAAATTCTCCGAGGCTCGCGACGACGGATGGGATCGGGATGAAGCTCGAACCGTTTCGCGCAACCCAGATGGCCAGCACCAACCCGGTGATGAATGCGGAGCCGCTGAATTCCTTGTTTGACGGTTTCCGATTGCGGGTGCAGGCGGCGAATTTCTCGCCCTCGCCCTAGATTACTGTTCTTTCTCGAAGACGAGCGTCATGTCGTTGTTTGGGACGATCAGTTTCCCCTTTTCGAAAGTGACCGGAATATTCTTCCCGCTGAAGGCGACTTCATATCCCGACCCAACTGCTTTCCATGTGCCATCAGCCAGCACGGTCGGGGCAGCTCCCGCAGTGGCGGACGTGTTTTTCAAAATCGCCTTCCCGTCCGTCGTGGCAACGAACGTAAACCCGCGAATGATCGCGTATTTGGTTTGTTTGAGTCGTTGCTTCTCGAACGGCGTCCCTTTTTCCTGGTTGACCGTGGCGTCGAGGTTCAAGACCCAATAGCCCAGGATGCGCTCGTCGTCGTATTTGGCCGATTTCCCCGTGAGCAAATACTCGTGCAGATCTTTCAGATCCGGCCCAAGTAATTTCTCCATCTCCGCAGTGATAGTCGAATTGGTCAAAATAGCCTGCGCTTTTGGATGCTTGATGATGTCCGAGATTTTCGCCTGTGTCTGAATCAAATTGTTGAACTCGAGGTCATCACGCAAATCCTGGAATTCCTTCTTCTCGGCGAGCAAAAGAAATACCGGATAACGCGACAGCCGGCTGTTCAACAATGGATTGCTCTTAAGCAAGCCGACAATGTCCGCCGCCTCGTAAAAGTTTTTCGAAGCAGGATCATATGCGGCCACGACTCTATCCGCTTTCGAATCGTGCAACTGCGCCCGCGTCTGGTTGATGAACCGCATCCCCGCCGTGTCCTGAGCGCCCGAGGCCACTTGCGTCGTGAGGTAACCCGCGACGTAAATTGGAATGAGCAGCAGAACGAAGTAAACCGCGCCGTTGATAAATCCCAGCGTCAACCCAAGCCGCTGATTGAGCCGCTCCCATTTTAAACACGTTTTGTCGTTCGTCTTGTATTTGTAATAGACCGACACTTTTTGATGCACCGTGTAGGCGACAATTTTGAAAATGATCATGATCAAAATGAAAATCACCAGCGGCGGAATGATGGGAAGCCAAAGCGGATGTTTCATGCCGAAGATCGGCAGAATGGGTTTGATGACAGGTGACAGCGGCATCGCCAGGAAAGCCGCAAAGAACAAACCAATCAGCGAAATTCCCACGCGGATGCCTCCTTGGAAATAACCCACCAACCCCAGCAGGCCCAATAGCACCAGCGCAATAAGCCAGATAATCATGAGCAAAAAGTAAAAGTTCATGGTCGCAAAAGCAACGGGCAAAGTTCCCCGCGCAAAAATCATTTGTTGCTTTGCCTTTTGCGAAAATTCTCGTTCTATTGGGCTCGCGAATGACCGACGAATCCGCCACACCCACTCCGGAAAATCTTCCCCGCCGCGATTTTTTTAAGCGCGCCTCCGCCCTCATTATTGGCGCGGCGGTGGGCATCATTCCCGCGATCGCAGGGCTCGTCGTGTTCCTCGATCCGCTGCGACGCCGGGCGAAATCCGAAGGCGCCATTCGCGTGGCCTCGCTCAGCGCGGTGCCAAAAGACGGAAAGCCCTACAAATTTTCCGTCATCGCCAGTCGCGTCGATGCGTGGAATAGATTTCCTGGGGTACCGGTCGGCGCGGTCTATCTCCGGCGCACGGGCGATCGGCAGGTCGAGGCACTTAATGTCGTTTGCCCGCACGCCGGCTGCTTCGTCGATTTTGTGCCATCGCGCGAATGCTTTCTTTGCCCGTGCCACAACAGCACTTTCGCGCTGAGCGGGAAAATCACCGACAAGAAGAGCCCGAGTCCCCGCGCCCTCGACACGTTGCCGGTGGAAATTCGAGGCGAGGAAATTTTTGTGACCTTTCAAAATTTCCGGTCCGGCGTGGCAGAGAAAATTCCCCAGGCATGAAATCGCTTTTCGATTGGCTCGACCAGCGCACGGGCTACCGGCACATCACGCGCGAGGCGCTTTTCGAAAACATTCCGGGCGGATCACGCTGGCGTTACGTCTGGGGCAGTACGCTGACTTTTACCCTCGTCATCCAATTCATCACGGGGATCGCGCTCTGGATGGCTTACAGTCCGAGTTCGCAGACCGCTTGGGAAAGCGTTTACTACATTCAAAATCAAATGTGGGGCGGTTGGTTTCTGCGCGGGATGCATCATTTCACGGCGCAAGTCATGAACGTCCTGCTGGTGCTCCATTTGATGCAGGTCGTGATCGACGGCGCCTACAAAGCGCCCCGCGAGGTGAATTTCTGGTTCGGCGTCGTCCTGCTTCTGCTCGTCCTGGGACTTTCGCTCACCGGGTACCTCCTGCCGTGGGATCAAAAAGGCTTTTGGGCAACGAAAGTGGCGACCAACATCGCGGGCATCACTCCAGTCATCGGTCCTTCCCTGCAACGATTGATCATTGGCGGGTCGGATTACGGGCATCACACCTTGACCCGCTTCTTCGCCCTGCACGCGGGCGTTTTGCCCGGATCAATCATCCTGTTGCTCGTCGGGCATATTTATCTTTTTCGTCGGCACGGAATCACACCCCGCCAGCCGTTGGACAAGCCCGACGCCGCTTTCTGGCCGGACCAGGTTTTGAAAGACGCGGTGGCCTGCCTCGCAGTTCTCGCCGCTGTGATCTTTTTCATCGTGCGCAGTCGCGGGGCTGATCTGGGCGCGCCCGCTGATCCGTCCGAACCTTATTCTGCTGCGCGGCCCGAATGGTATTTCCTGTTTCTCTTCCAGTTCCTGAAATATTTCCCGGGCGGAACCGAACTTTGGGGCGCGATCATTGTTCCCACGCTTTTGGTGGGCGTTATTTTCCTGATGCCGTTCCTTGGAAAATGGCGCCTCGGCCATCGCTTCAACCTCGGCCTGCTTTGGAGTCTGCTGGCGGGAGCGGCTTTGCTCACTTATCTGGCTTTCTCGGAGGATCGCCGCAATCACGAATACGTCCTTTCCGTTCACCAGGCGGAGGAGGATGCGGAGCGGGTCAACCAATTGGCCGATTCGTCCTCGGGAATTCCTGCGACCGGCGCAGTGACGCTTTTGCGCAACGATCCGTTCACACAAGGTCCACGAATTTTTTCCCGGCAATGCGGCAGTTGCCACCGGTTCAATGGACACGATGGAATGGGATTGGTTTCCACCAATGCGCCTGAGGCGTCCGACTTGAAAGGCTTTGCCAGTCGCGAATGGATCGCCGGAATCCTGGACCCGGAGAAAGTGAGTGGACCGCATTATTTTGGCGGGACCAAATTCCAGGACGGAAAGATGGCGAAGTTCGTGAAAAAGGATGTCGCGCAATTCTCCCCCGAGGAAAAAGCAAAGCTGCACAAGGTTGTTCTTGCGCTTTCCGCCGAGGCGGAATTGAAAGCGCAGCGAGACGCCGACAAAAACGACGAAGCCATCATTCGCGAAGGAAAGGCGCTGGTTTCCAGCGCGGAAATGCATTGCGCCGATTGCCACCAGTTTCACAAGACGGACGAAGACGCCACCGCGCCGGACTTGACGGGCTACGGTTCGCGCCAGTGGCTTTCGGAAATTATTTCCAATCCCACGCACCCGAAATTTTACGGCAGGAAAAATGACCGTATGCCCGCCTTTGGCGACGACAAGATCATGGATGCGCAATCCATCGACCTCCTTGTGAGTTGGCTGCGCGGCGAATGGTATGTGCCGGAGAAAATGTCGGCAAATTCCAGCGCCGAGAGTTCCCGGTGACATTTTGAAAATAACCGGAGAATAGTCGAAGGATTTCGTCCAAAGGCGAAGATGGGTTGCGCTCACCTCTGGTGGAAGGAGCATGGGTTGAAACCTGTCAATGGCTTTAGGCCGTTGATCAACCCTACAACGTCATTCCTTGCGTGCATGGAACCGGGCCGGTGCCTGTCTGGTGGTCTGGTGGTTTGTCAGTCGCGAACGTCCCGAGTGGCGCCGGCCTTTTGTGGCAATCCTCATCGCGATTCTCCCCTCTATCTCGCTCGTCTGGCAACATCGTCCCATCGACATTCTGCTTGGAACAATCGCCGCCGCTATCGGCATCGCGCTCGGCGAATGGTTTTATCGGAAAGAGACTGTGCCGCTTCGAACGATGCACCCGAGTTTTTTGGTATCGTAATTAGATTGGTCGCCGCAGCTCTCATGAACGAGCCGGGATATAGATGCGTTAGGAATTTTTGCCAAGCGAGATGTATCGTGTTCTGAAAGTTCAGTGCTCGACGAGAAATTTGAATCGTGTATCACTAGCGCAATGCGACCTCTGGCTGTAGCAAAGAAAAAGCGAAAAAGCGCACCCATAGGCACGGTCACTTACACGATCGAAGCACAAACATCGGCCCTCCAAGAAACCTTTGTGGCAATTCGGGAAGTAATTGAAAATCTGCCGAGTAAAGATAATGAAACCGGCGCAGTCAAAAAAATGCTTCAAGCAAATGCAATTCTCCGGAATGCACCGTGGCCTTCTCCATTTGATGAAACGACACATCGCCTGCAACTCGGAGATGCTCGAAATCTAAATTGGTTATCGCCCGAAAGCGTCCATTTGGTTGTAACGTCCCCCCTTACTGGACGCTGAAACAATATGAGCCCAGTAACGTCGGACAGCTCGGCGATATTGAAGACTACGAGAGTTTTCTTGGAGAGTTGGACAAAGTCTGGACAGAATGCATAAGAGTTCTTGCACCTGGGGGACGAATTTGCTGCGTTGTCGGAGACGTCTGTCTGTCACGAAAGAAGGCTGGACGTCACTACATCATGCCTCTACACGCCGACATTCAAGTGCGGGCACGAAAACTCGGCCTGGATGTTCTTACTCCAATTTTTTGGCAGAAGATTGCAAACGGGATCACCGAGGCTGAAGGAAACGGTGCGGGATTCTACGGTAAACCGTATCAGCCGGGCGCAATAATTAAAAACGACGTGGAATACATTCTTTTTTTACGGAAAGGTGGTAATTACAGGTCGCCTTCACCAATTCAGCGCGCGCTTTCGATGCTTAATAAAGACGAAATGCAGCATTGGATGCGATCCTCATGGATGGACATCAAAGGTGAGTCCACTCGAAATGGACATCCCGCGCCTTACCCTTCTAGTCTCGCTGAACGTTTGATTAAAATGTTTTCGTTCGCTGGCGACACCATACTTGATCCTTTTGGAGGTACGGGAACTACTGCGACCGCCGCTTTGAATTCGGGAAGAAACAGCGTAAGTGTGGAGATTGAACAAAAGTATTTAGTGAAAGCTCATAATCGACTTCGGGAATCTGCTTTTCTTCATCCAGCAACCGGCGCAACGCGTGCCAACATTGTCGCAAATGGAATCCATTGATTTTGTTTTACTGCGCACATTTCGCAGTTTGTTCGAAGGCACCCGTTATAAACACCGCGATTCGAGTCTCGGTGATTTAGTCGCCAGCCACCTTTACGAAGATCTCGTAAAACTGAACAGATCACTTCCGCTCGTACAGCGGGTGCAAGCTCATGAATGTGTCGTTAACATGGGCAACAAGACTACTGGCAAACCAAGTCGTAGAGGTGATGGCACTTTTGGCGAACTTGTGCCGACCGCTGTAGCGCTAACCGAAAAGGGCCTGCTAGTAGCACGGGGCGAAATCGCGAATATTCAAATCGGAACTGAAACCAAGATTCTCGCCAAAGCCATGATCAAACAAATTGACCGAGTAATTGGTGATTTGATTCGTCAAGTTGAGGAATTTCGAAGCACGGGAGGCAATCCAATTTGTGTCGCGTTCGTTGGTATCAATTGCGCAACAAACTATACGTCCTACGAAGGGGAGCGTGAATGGCCGACCGACGGGAAAAAACATAAACATCCGTTTCAGGAAGCCGTTGAGGCAGAGCGGAGGCTGCGTGAACGCGCGCTGCCAAACTTCGATGAGCTTTTGTTTCTGCGGTTTCACGCAACAAATGTTTCTCCATTTCCATTTAAATGGGCTGACTACACACAAACAGCTAAGGAATACGGAGCGTTGCTGGTGCGAGTGTCTCGCGAGTATGACAAGCGTTTTTCTGGGTAGTGGACCAACCGGAGCGTCGGTGTTCCTAAAAAAATCATCTTCGCACTCGTAAGAAACAAGATGAGTAAGGAAGCTTGTTTTTATTGGGGTTTTTGCGGGCCATGTTTTGCCAGCGCCACCAGTTCGGGAACACCAAAGGGCCGACGTGGTTTTCCGCAAAAAAAAAACCACGCGGCCAATGCTGGTTTTCAAGTTGTGGAACCGGAGGCGCGCCTCACGGTCATTCGCAAATAATCAATCTCGTACACGGGGTCGTAACCCGCCGCCTTGCGGCAGCGGACGCCACTAATGATAAGGGCGACGCGTGCGGGGCCGAACTCCTGATCGGGTTCATTGAACACCAGTGGCCAGCCGGCCTACAGCTTCCCTTCCGGTTCGCCGCCCAATCCTCCAAAGCGGCCCGCGCACGGCAAGCGCGAAAGTTTCTTGCACGAAAAGGTCCGCCAGCGGGCGGTTTGTTGGCTCCTGATACGCTGGTGGATCTTCCATGTTTCCGCTTTGCCTTTCGGGTGGGGGTCTTCAAGGCGCGACTGTTGTTTTCGCGATTTCGGTCATTCTCCGTTGGGGGTGCCTTTGTCCCAGAAGGGTTTTGAAAAATCCAAATTCAGTTCTTAAAATTGGCGTTTGACATGCAACCAAAAGGTTGCATATAATTCGCGCGATGGATGCAGTGTTCAAAGCTTTGGCGGATGAGAGTCGCCGCAAGTTGCTGGATCAATTGCGCAAGAGCAACGGGCAGACGTTGGGCGAGTTGTGCGAACATCTCGACATGTCGCGGCAGGCGGTCACGAAGCATCTGGGTTTGCTGGAAGCGGCGAATCTGGTGGCGGTCGTCTGGCGCGGACGCGAGAAGCTGCATTATCTGAATCCAGTTCCGTTGCACGAGATCTACGAGCGCTGGATCGGCAAATACGAACGGCATCGCCTCCAGGCGTTGAGCGATTTGAAACGCGGTCTCGAACAAAACAAAAACAAGAAATGAAATTATGAAAAAGCCAAAGTTAGTTTACGAAACGTTTATTCGCTCAACGCCAAAAAAGACGTGGGACGCCATCAGCAAGCCGGCGTTCACCCGTCAATATTGGGGTGGCATGGCGAACGTCTCCGATTGGAAGCCGGGATCGGAATGGCAACACGTCACCAAAGAGAATGAGGCATGGATCACGGGAGAGGTTGTGGAAAGCATCCCTCCCAAACGTCTGGTGCTGACTTGGGCCGACCCAGACGACCTCAAGGACATATCGCGCGTCACTTATGAAATCGAACCGCTCGAAGACATGGTGTGCCTCACCGTAACCCATGACGACTTCAAGGCTGATTCGGGAATGGCTGGCAAAGTCTCCAAGGGCTGGCCGCACGTGCTCTCCAGTCTGAAGTCGTTCCTCGAAACCGGAAAGGGCTTAAAAGTCGGATGTGGAAACTGAACCGAAAAAATTAAAGACATAAGGGGGCTGCGTAACTCAACCGCTTGCA
>JBDSIW010000190.1:0-30691 GCA_039917795.1 Verrucomicrobiota bacterium
TAAAACCGTCCTGCGGCTGGAGCCAGGGAGTGCGGGCCATCATGAAAAAATACGACCTTCCCTTTGAAGATCGCGACATTATCAATGACCATGTGCAGCGTCAGGAAATGATCGAGAAGAGCGGGCAAATGCTGAGCCCTTGCGTGGAAATCAATGGGCAAATGCTCCCCGATATCAGCGGTGAAGAAGTGGAATCCTATCTTTTGTCCAACAAGCTGGTGGGGACGAATGACCGTCAGCCCGACGCCCCCATCAACCAGCCTTGTGCTCATGAAATGCCGCAAGCCGCTCCGCTGGAATTCAGGCGGTAAGAGGAGTTTCGAATAAAAAAACGCGAAGGTGTGAGCCTTCGCGTTTTTGTTTGTGATCGCAGATTACTTCGACTTCATCAGAATCTCTTTAAGCTCAGGCACATCTTTCTTCGCTTCTTTCCAAGCGGCCTTTTCGTCGGACGGAAGGCGCTTCACCATCACGTTGCGATACTGAACTTCGCTGCCCTGGTTGTGTTGCTGAAAAGCCAGATGTCCGCTCGTCATTGTGTGATTTTCGTCCACGAAGTCGGTGACAATTTTGTCGTTCACTTTGATGATGATGCGGTTGCCAATGGCGATGATGTGTTGCGTCCACCAGGTGTCATCCTGGATGAGTTGTTCCCGCACCGCGACGGGGAGGGGTTGAAATTTTCTTTCCGCGGCATTGTAGAGGGAGCCGGTCTTTTGCGGGTCGGGACTGGTGTTCTCGACTTGCGCTTCATATCCTTCCGGCCAGCCTTTCCCGTATTTCGCGCGAAAATACATTCCGCTATTGCCGCTGTGGTTTAGTTTCACCTCTACCTTGAATTCAAGGTTCGTGTAAACGTTTGGACTGAACAAATGGCTTCTCTCGCCGGAACCTTTGAGAACGCCATCCTCCATCTTCCATTCACCCGCGTCCGGCGCGGTCCAGCCGCTCAGGGTTTTTCCGTCGAACAATTTGACCCAGCCATTTTTTTCCGGTTTTTCCGGAACCGCCGCAGGTTCCGTCTGGGCCGAAAGGTTGAGGCAAAAAAGTGATACGGTGATCAGTGACGACAAAAGAGTTTTTGACATAGTTTTAAGTTGCTTGCCCAAAGTTTTAACAGAAGGACTCGCTTTGACAATCGCGATTATGAATACGGGATTTCTTCAACCCGATTGAACCTCGACACACTCCACGCTCCCTCACTATTTTTGGCCATGCGAATCATGCGTACCATCGCGGCCATGCAGTCGCTGGCAAAAAAAAGCAGGATACGAGGCGTGTCTATTGGATTCGTTCCCACGATGGGCTACCTGCACGCGGGGCATATCAGTTTGGTGAGTCGGGCGCGCAAGGCGATTGGAAATAAGGGATTGGTGGTGGTGAGCATTTACGTGAACCCGACTCAATTTGCGCCAACCGAAGATCTCGCCAAATACCCGCGCGATTTCAACCAGGACAAAAAACTTTGTCGCGCCGCAGGCGTGGACGTTTTATTCGCCCCGACCGACCACGAAATGTATCCCGCCGACTTCAGCACCTACGTGAGCGAGGAAAAACTTTCCCGCGGCATGGAGGGCGCATCGCGGCCCACTCATTTCCGCGGCGTGACCACAATCGTGGCAAAGCTCTTCAATATTGTGTTGCCTGATGTCTCGGTGTTTGGCGCGAAGGATTTTCAACAAGCGGCGGTTGTGCAGCGCATGCAGCGCGATTTGAATTTTCCAGGGAAAACCGTAGTTGCTCCTACCTATCGTGAGCCGGACGGCCTCGCCTTGAGTTCACGCAATAGATATCTTTCGCCAGTCGAGCGACAGCAAGCGACCATTCTCTGGCGCGCAATGCAGGACGCCCGCCAAAAAGTAAAAACCGGCTCTATTCCGGCGAAAAAATTGAAGGATGAAATCCAAAAGTTGGTTTCATCTGAAGCCGGGGCGAAATTGGATTACGTGGAGTTTTTCCATCCGGAAACGCTGGAAACTATTTCAGCGCCCCGCCGCGGAACGCAAATGGCATTGGCCGTCCGGTTTGGCAAAACCCGGCTGATCGACAATTCCCGACTTTGATTAAGCGTTCCGGAAAAAAATCGAGCAAGATGCTTTACCTGATTGGCGGGCTGAAGATTTTCAAGGGGATTCTTCTGCTGGCCTTTGCCCTGGCGGCTTTCAAGTTGATCGGGAAAAATCTGTCGGAAGAGGTCAGACGGCTCGCGGAGAAGTTCTTCTTTGATCCGGACAACAAATACCTTTTGAAGGCCCTGCAAAAAGTTTCCGGGCTCGATCAAAGGAAATTGTCGCTCTTGAGCGCGGGAACTTTTATTTACGCGGCTTTGTTTTTTGCAGAGGGAATAGGCTTGCTGTTGCAAAAAACATGGGGCGAATACCTGACGGTCATTGTCACGTCATCATTTTTGCCGTTCGAGATTTTTGAACTGGCCAATAAGTTCAGCGCAGTGAAGACGACAGTGCTGATTTTAAATGTCGCCATTGTCATTTACTTGATTTGGCGTTTGTATCACGAGAAGCAAAATAGAAAAACGTGCCGCACTTGAAACAATTCGACTTCCTGGTTCTGGGCAGTGGCATCGCGGGACTTTCCTTCGCCCTCAAGGTTGCGTCGCGAGGACGGGTGGCCATCGTCACCAAGAAATCCCGCGCGGAGTCCAATACCAATTATGCGCAGGGCGGAATTGCGGCCGTCACGAGCAAAGAGGATTCGTTCGAGGCTCACGTGCGCGACACACTTGAGGCTGGCGCTGGGCTGTGCAAGGAATCCGTCGTTCGCACCATCGTCGAGGAAGGCCCTGCCCGTATCGCAGAATTGATCGAACTAGGCATGCGCTTTTCCGAGCGCGAGATCCCCCAGTCCGGCGGCGCGAAGGAATTAGATCTTGGCCGCGAGGGCGGGCATTCCAAGCGTAGAATCCTCCACGCCAAGGACGTGACCGGCCGCGAAATTGAGGCCGCCCTGCTGGCCGCGATCGCCGCCCAGTCCAATATCGAAGTCTTTGAAAACCATTTTGTGATTGATCTGATCACCAGTCAGAAACTTGGTTATGTCGGGAAAAACCGCTGCCTTGGCGCCTACGTGTTGGAGAACGAAACCGGGCAGGTGGATACGTTTGCGGCGGGCACCATCCTCCTGGCCACGGGTGGCTGCGGAAAAGTTTATCTCTACACAACGAACCCGGATATCGCCACGGGCGACGGTGTGGCGATGGCCTACCGCGCGGGCGCGGCGATTGCGAACATGGAGTTCATTCAGTTCCACCCGACTTGCCTTTTCCATCCGAAGACAAAGTCATTTCTCATCAGCGAAGCGGTCCGAGGAGAGGGCGGAGTTTTGAAAAACTTCGAGGGCTTTGAGTTCATGGATAAAGCGCATCCGCTCAAATCCCTTGCGCTCCGGGACATCGTTGCGCGGGCCATTGACGCAGAGATGAAACGCACTGGCGCCGACCATGTTTGTTTGGATATCACGCATCAACCGGCTGGGTTCATTATCGAACGGTTTCCGAACATCTACCAAACCTGTTTGCAGTACGGGATCGACATCACGAAGGAGTCAATCCCAGTGGTGCCGGCGGCGCATTATCAATGCGGCGGCGTGCTGACCACGATCGATGGCGAAACCGAGATCGGAGGATTGTTCGCGGTCGGGGAAGTGGCTTGCACGGGCTTGCACGGCGCAAATCGGCTGGCGAGCAACTCATTGCTGGAAGCGCTGGTTTGCGCACATCGGGCCGCGGAGAAAACCATTTCGATTCCAGGCCCGCAAAATAAATTTTCCATTCCAGAATGGCAGGCAGGCGACGCTCACGATTTGGACGAGCTGGTGGTGGTCTCCCACAATTGGAACGAGATTCGCCGATTGATGTGGGATTACGTCGGAATCGTGCGCACGAACAAGCGTTTGCAACGAGCCGCGTCGCGCATCGCGAACCTGCAGGATGAAATTCAAGAGTACTATTGGGATTTCCGCGTCACCAGCGACTTGCTTGAGCTGCGCAATATCGCGACGGTCGCGGAACTGATCATTCGATCGGCACTGCAACGCCCGGAGAGCCGCGGGTTGAATTACAATTTGGATTTCCCCGATGCCGACCCGGAATATTCCCAGCGAGATACCGTTCTGCGTCGGGTTTGAAGCGCTTCGCGGAGTCGACGCTTGGTTGCCGCCAACCGCGTTGCCGTCGGTGAATTTTCAGATGATTTCTCCTGCCACTTCTCGTAACGTCCGGCCATGATCACGCTGACGTTTCCATTCTTGCGCTCAATCTCATCTCGGAGATTTCCTTCCGTTTCGACGGGTTGGCGAATTAACTAAACGACAAAATGATGCGAATGCTTTGCCAGAAACCCGGGGTCGTTATCTGCATCCTCATGAACCTCACGATGAGCCAATCAAAATATCAAACACCGGAAATCAAACTCACGGTTCCGTCCTCCATCCTGGATTCTTCGGGCGAGGAAAAGCAGGTCACGCGCGGTCCCGGCGGACGAATCCTCACCAATACCCGAGTTTGGTCTCCGGACGGAGAATGGATCGTTTACGATACGCGCAGCGATGCCGCGGGCGAGGGTTTCAACGGTGACTTCGTTCGCATGGTCAACGTGCGAACTGGCGAAGTGCGCGACTTATACCAATCGAAAAATGGTGCGCACTGCGGCGTGGTGACATTTCATCCGCGCGAAGAAAAAGTCGTTTTCATTCTCGGGCCGGAAAACCCGACGCCCGATTGGACGTATGGAATGTTCCATCGCCAGGGTCTGATCGTGAGCGCGAAGAGTGATGCCGGGATCAATCGTGCCATTAACCTCGATGCGCGCGACCTGACGCCGCCCTTTACGCCCGGGGCTTTGCGGGGCGGTTCGCATGTTCACGTGTGGGACGCAGCGGGAGACTGGGTGAGTTTTACCTATGAAGATCACCTCCTGGCACAATTCAAGGAGGCGACAGCGCAAAACGATATTAATCTTCGCAACGTCGCGGTCAGCTTGCCGGGTCGAGCAGTGCGGGTCAGCAGAGATCACCCCCGAAATCACGATGGTGCGGCATTCAGTGTCGTGGTGACGCGGACGACGGCCCATCCCAAGCCGGGCTCGGACGAAATCAAGAAGGCCTACGAGGAAGCTTGGGTGGGGGAGCGGGGTTACGTTCGACGAGACGGAACGCGTCAACGTCGCGCCTTGGCCTTTCAAGGCGATGTGTTGACTGAGGATGGGAAAACAATTTCGGAAGTATTCCTGGTCGATTTGCCCGACGATCTGACGCATCCGAGCGAAGGTCCTTTGGCTGGAACCGAAACAAAAATGCCTTGCCCGCCGAAAGGTTGCGCCCAGCGTCGGCTCACTTTCACGGCGAAGCGAAAATTTCCCGGCTTGCAAGGTCCGCGCCAATGGCTGCGCAGTTCGCCGGACGGATCGCACATCGCATTCCTGATGAAAGACGATGAAGGCGTCGCGCAATTGTGGACCGTTTCGCCTAACGGCGGGGAACCGAAACAAATAACACGAAACGAATGGGGTATCGCGTCGTCATTCACCTGGAGTCCCGATGGAAAGCGACTGACGCACGTGTTGGACAATACCGTTTGCGTCACCGAGTTGGCTGCGGGAAAAACCATTCGCCTGACGCCGCGCACAGATGACGCGACCGCACCGCGATCCGAAGCCTGCGTGTTTTCTCCCAATGGAAAACAGATCGCCTACCTGCGCCGGATCGTGGACGCGGGCCAGGTCTCCAACCAAATCTTCGTGGTCGCTGTGGCGAATCCGTGACGCGCCCTTCTGTTTGTATTTACCAATGAAAAAATTCTCTCTGATGGTTTTCCTGGCGGTCGCACTTCGAGGAGCGAGTTCAGCGGAAGCCGCGCTCACGGCTGCTCCAGCCGAATATGAACTGTTGGCCCATACAAATTTGGTCGCGTGGTGCATCGTTCCATTTGACGCAAAGAAACGCGGGCCCGAGGAGCGCGCGACGATGCTGGAGAAACTTGGCTTCCGGTTTTTCGCCTACGATTACCGCGCGGAACACATTCCCACGTTCGACGCCGAAATGGACGCGCTGCAAAGGCACGGAATCCAATTGACGGCGTGGTGGTTTCCGGGGGTGATGAATGACGAGGCCCGGCTCATCCTCGACGTCCTGCATCGACACAAGATCCGCGCGCAGCTTTGGGTGACGAGCGGGGGCGCGCCCGTAAAGTCCGCCGCGGAACAAAACGCCCGCGTTAAAGCAGAAGCGAAAAACATCCAGGCGATTGCAGAAGCGGCGGCGAAAGCGGGTTGCACCGTCGCGCTCTACAATCACGAGAACTGGTTCGGCGAACCGGAAAACCAGATTCAGATCATCGAGCAGTTGAAGCGCGATGGCGTGACGAACGTGGGCATTGTTTACAACCTTCATCACGGACACGATCACGTCGATCGACTGCCCGCGTTGTTGCAGCAAATGAAGCCTTACTTGCTTGCGCTCAACCTCAATGGCATGACCAAAAACGGCGACCAGCTTGGGAAGAAAATTTTACCGCTCGGGCAAGGCGAACTCGATTTGAGTTTGCTCCGGATGATTCGCGACAGCGGCTGGCGCGGCCCGATCGGCTTGCTGAATCACACCGATGAAGATGCCGAGGCGCGCCTGCGCGACAACCTCGACGGTCTCGATTGGCTGGTTCGGCAAATCGATGGCCAGCCGCCAGGGCCAAGACCCGTTCCGCGCAGCTGGCATGAACCCGCACCGCCCGGTTCGCCAAAAAAAACCAGCTGGCAGGTTTCTCTCGCACCCGCATTTAGCCAGGCGCTCAGCGGAGGAATTATGTTCGAGGGCAAACCCGAATATCGTGCGCGGCCCATCACGATCGAATGCCGCGCGAGACTGGACGGCTTTTCCAGATTCAATATTCTCGTGGCGTCCGACACGAAAGCGTCCGCTGAACATTGGGAACTTTATTCTTTCGCGGGAACGGGCGCTCTCAGTCTTTACCAACCCGGGCGCGGCGGAAACGTCAGTGCTGAGATCAATATCTGCGACGGCCAGTGGCATTATCTCGCCGCGATCATCGAAGAGAAACGTGTTCGGCTTTTTGTGGACGGCAAGCTTGTGAAGGACGCCGTCGCGACTCCGCTGACCGGCACGCCGATTCCCGGTGGCTTCGCCATTGGCACGCTGGTCGAGGGCGGCATCGGTTGCGATGGGCTGGTGGACGACGTCCGTCTTTCGCGCGGCGCACGGGAAATCGTCAGCGTGCGGAATAATCCTTTGGCCCGCGACGATCAAACGATCGGGCTCTGGAACTTCGACGATCTAAAACCTTCAACCTCGGGAGAGCTCGATCCGTGGGCGATTGAGAACGCCCACGCCCGCGCGGCCTTGCCGGAATTTCAGGAAATACCAGCCGCCACACTGGACGAGCTCACGCCAGCGCAAGATGTACCGGGGACGGGAACCATCACGAACTGGCACCGCTCACTCGGGGACGCAACCTCCAGTCGCTTCTCAGCGTTAAACCAGATCAACAGCGAAAATGTCCACCGCCTGGAAGTCGCGTGGACCTACCACTCGAAAGACGGGACCGGGAACATTCAGTGCAATCCAATCATCGTGAATGGCGTTATGTTTGCTCCGACGGCGGGACATTTTGTGGTCGCGGTCAACGCCGAAACGGGGGAGGAGATTTGGCGCTTCAAGCCGGAAATAAAAACGGGCGCAATGCGGCAGGAGGATCCACCCGCCCGGCGCGGCTTGATTTTTTGGCCCGGCAACAACAAGGATTCGCCCAGAATTCTTTTCACTAGCGGCAACTGGATTTACGCGCTGGATCCAAAAACTGGGAAGCCAGTGGAAGCGTTCGGCGACAAGGGGCGCACCTTTTTGCCCGCGGGCGGAACAGTGGCGGGGGCAATTTTTAAAAATTTTCTCGTCGTTCCAGGATTCAATCGCGACGTGTTCGGCTACGACGTCAGGTCTGGCGAACTGCTTTGGACATTTCACACCATTCCGCATACGGGTGAGTACGGTCGAGAGACCTGGAGCGGGGCGGGGGAGGGCGCGAACTGCTGGGGTGGCATGGCGCTGGACGAGCAGCGCGGGATTGCATTTATTTCCACGGGTTCACCCAAGCCGAATTTCACGGGCGGGTCTTATCGCGGTGAGAACATTTTTGCCAATTGTCTTCTGGCCCTCGATGTCGCGACCGGAATACGGCTCTGGCATTTTCAGGAAATCCGCCACGACATTTGGGACCTGGATATTCCGGCACCGCCGAATCTCGTCACCCTCACCCGCGAGGGAAAGCGCGTGGATGCCGTTGCCCAGGTCACCAAGCTGGGGAACACGCTCCTGCTCGACCGATTGACGGGCAAACCGATTTTTCCCTTTCGTCTCCGGCGCGCGCCCACTTCAAAATTGCCCGGCGAATGGACTGCGCCTTATCAACCGGACGTGCAAATTCCCGAGCCGTTTGCGCGGCAGGAATTTTCGACCCGCGAAGTGAGTCAGCGCAGCGACGAAGCACGCGAATACGTTGGAAAGCGTATCGCCAGCGCCAACTTCGGCTGGTTCGAACCATTCCAGGAAGGCAAAGCGACGGTGCTCTACAACATTCATGGCGGAGCAGAATGGACGGGGGCCGCGTTTGATCCAGGCAGCGGTTTTCTCTACGTGAGCGCGAACGAAATTCCATGGGCAATCACGGTTTTTCGCGATGATCCGGAGCTGTCACGGGATTCAGCTGCGCCTACGGCTGGCGAGAAGATTTATCAGCAAACCTGTGGTCCCTGTCACGGGGCCGATCGGATTGGTCTGGGCGTTGCGCCGCCTTTGCGCGGACTGCGTCATCGCTTGAAGGAGCCAGAGGTCCTGGCAATCATGAAGTCCGGCCGGAACCTCATGCCCGCGGCGCCGGCCTTGAGCGACATCGACAAAAAGGCGTTGATGGATTTCTTGTTTCTGCGCGATCGTCCGCTCGGAAAGGAAACTGGAACCCGACCGGAGCGCCCGGCCTATACGTTTAACGGCTACCCGAAGCTCCTCGATCTTGATGGCTATCCCGGAAACAAACCGCCTTGGGGGACGCTTAATTGCATCGACTTGAACACGGGAAAAATCCGTTGGAAAATTCCGTTGGGCGAGTATCCCGAACTGACTGCCCAGGGAATTCCTCAAACCGGAACCGAAAATTTCGGCGGCGCCATAGTTACGGCGGGCGGACTGGTTTTTTGCTCGGGAACAAGGGACCGGAAAATTCGCGCGTTCAACAAAGAGAACGGCAAGGAATTATGGTCGCACACGCTCCCGCTGCATGGCACGGCGATCCCGGCTACCTATGAAGTGAATGGAAGGCAGTTCGTTGTTCTTGCCGCGACGGGCGGCGGCAAACTTGGCGGTCCCACCGGCGATGCTTATGTCGCGTTCGCCCTGCCGCGAAAACCATAGCCAAGTTGAGGTGAAGGTAAGAGCGAGTTGAGAATTTGACTGCTCTGTAGCACCGAAGAAGCGAGCTCGCGAATGCTTTGGATGGCGAATTCCCGCGCAATCACTTCGGTGGTACCATTTCCCTAACGCCCGGTAGGCATTGCACGTGCCTCAGGAACTGTTCTCCGAAGTTTATTGCGAACGGGTTTTCTCGATGGCGACCAAGTCCGCTTTCGCGCGCGCGTCGCCTTTATCAGCGCGCTGCGCTAAATCCGATGTCAAGGCCATCATGGCGCGTTGGACCTTCATTAGTTGCTCAGCACTGGCGCCGTTTGCGCTTTGCGCGGTCTGTAGAGCGATCACGCTGCCCGCGTAATCATTGGCTCGCGCAGCCGAAAGAGCGCGATCCACCCAAACTTCCGCACTGGCGGTTTGGCCGGGAGCCAAGGAATCCGCCGGCGCGGTGGCTCCCGTCTTCTTGAAAGATTTCTCCAAGTCGGACAACTCCGATTTCACGTTGGCCTTCTCGCCGCAAGCCGACAACACTAAAACGAGCAGGCCGCAGCAGACTTTGAATCGGGAAATCGATTTCATGAAAATTGCTCAGCGGCCATTGGCCGAACCGGGATAGCACCAAAGGCTGTTCTTGTTGGTCTCTGCGAGGAGTTGAAAATACTTTTTCCATTTTATGAATTCAACGTGGCCATCGATCATCCCCAAGGTGGCGCCAATATTATGGCGCTGGCTTAAGCCTTCCGACGGGCTGCTCGAGCCGTCATTGAAATAGTTTGGATCGCGCTCGTCGGTTTCCCAAAACAGCATGTCGGTCCCTTTAAAGTTCGAGTTTTTGTAAGTCTTGCCGATGCTCCCCGAAGACCAGTCGAATGCGCCGTATCCTTTGATCACCACGCCGCTCATGAGGTAGCTGGTGAACTTGATATTCGCCTGCTTGAAAATGACCGTGTTGGTGTTGTGAAGCGGGCACATGTATAGTTTCCAACTCTTCAGCGAAGCGAAGAACAGACCGCGCTCAGGACCGTAATAGGGACCACTCCCGACCGGGAGGGTTTCGCCGGGCTTATACAGCCAACCCGCTGGAAGCGACGTATCTCTCGACCCGCCCGCCCCGCCGCAGTTCGGCGGCGCAATCCGATCGTTGCTGTCGATCACGTAAAGATTATGCGCCAAGCCGATCTGTTTCAGATTATTGATGCACGAGGTCCGCTGTGCTTTTTCCTTGGCCTTTGCCAAAGCGGGTAAAAGCAGTCCAGCGAGGATCGCGATGATTGCGATCACCACTAAAAGCTCGATCAAAGTGAACGCCATCCTTGCGATGCGGAAGGACGATTCTCTGCGGGACCGCTGTAAGAGCAATGGCATCGGTTTCATATTATAAACCTGCTTGGGATTTAATTTAAACTGAGCAGGACGAAAGCCCCTGTCAAGGGTTATGAGCCAACCGCTTCAGCGAACGTAAATCGGGTTTGAATAAATCCACGGGCGCTCCTCGCCATCGAGTTTCAACCAGCCCTCGACGCGATAAACTCCCGCGGCTTCCAGGACCTGCTCCAGGTGAGCGCCGTCCCGTTCCGCGATGACTTTTCCGTTTTTTAACAATCGAATGTGACAGGCCACCGGGAAGTTCGCCGAGAGCTTTTGTCCGGGGGCAAATTTCGCTTCGTCACCCATGAGCACTTCCGCTGAACCCGTCATTTCATAGGAGAATCCTGTGGCGTCACACATCCAGTCGTGGCTGACATAGGCGCGACCTTGCTGTAGCGCGGATCGAATCGCGGGTTCCGACAATTCCGTCGCGAGAATGTGAGTCGCCGAGTTTCGAAACGAGCGGTAATAGGGATCAAGATCCACCCGCGCCAGTTCGTCGCCGGGCTTCCGGCCTTTCGTCATTTCGAGAATTCCAGAACGCGAATCCGCCGTCGCTTTGCGCATGTCGTCCTCGTTATCGACAATCGTGCCGAACCGCACGGTCCGTTCGTCCACCATTTTCACGACAAACACCTGGTTGTGATGGCAGTCGTTGGCCGCAACGCCAGTGAGCCGGCGCGTTTGCGTCTCGGCATCCCACTTGGAAAGGTAACCGTCGAGGTACGTGACTTGGGCGCCGAGCACTTCATCGGGATAAAGACGCAGGTTTTCCTGGAACTCCGCTAGTTCCGCAGGACTGAGCATTTTCAACGCGATCGCGATCAACCCCGCCATATCTTTCTTGGCGTCCATGTGACGGTTGTAAATCTCCATCCCGGTCAATCCGTTCATCGAATGGTCAGGGCGCTCTTCGATATGCGAGAGAAAAATCAATCCGTTGCTGGCCGTGACTGAGGCGATGAGTTCCGCTTCGGGCGATTCCATTCGGTCCATAATCGAGTCCGACGGATAAACCAGAAATCCTTTCGCCTCCGAACCCGGGATGAACAAAACGCCTTCGTGCATTCCCCGCCAGCTGTCGCGAATAAAATCGCGCGGCGGACGAAGGTGATCCGTCAGCATGATTACTTGCACACCCGCCTTTTTCGCGTCGGCGAGCATTTCGGGGCGGGTTCCGCCGGTATGGGCGGAGTCCTCGGCGTGGGCGTGCAGGATGGCTTTGTAATCGTGCAAACCTCGAAATGGCACAAGCGTACGGCGCTTTTCCTGATAGAGCAGGGCGTCAGCATGGGCGGCCTTCAAGTGCGCTGGCTTCATCCGCTCAATAGCGGAAAGTTTTTGCACGGGAGAATTCTTCTCAGCAAGCAACGTTTCTCCGGGAATGGGGCAGGCAAAAATGAGCAGGATAGCGCAAGCAAGGAATAGAATTCGCAAGGGCAGAACTGCATTGGGCGACTTGTTACAAAACCGGTGAATCACGGGTCCACCCTATCGGCGAGATTGAGATGAGCACAGCCAAAAGGACCGCCGCGAATTTGATTGTCAATTGGTTCGAAGAGGTAAAAGAATCGACCATGCCCGACCTCAAATCCCTCCCGCCTCATCTGGTGGGCGGAAACTTCCTGCTCACGGAAACTGATCCCAACCTTGTGTTTACCCCGGAGGATTTGACTTCCGACCAGCGTCTCATGGCGCAGACCGCCGGCAAATTCATGGAAAAAGATGTCCTCACCCACCTCGAGGCGTTGGAGCATCAGGAGGAAGGTTTGATGCCGAAGATTTTTCGTAAAGCCGGCGAACTTGGTTTGCTCGGCATGGAAGTGCCCGTTGAATACGACGGTTTGGGGCTCAACAAAACCGGCACCGTTGGAGTCGAGGAACAGTTGACGCGGTTAGGCGGTTTTGGAGTCACTTGCGGCGCCCATTGCGGCATTGGCACCATGCCATTGCAACATTTCGGAACGGACGCGCAGAAGAAAAAGTATCTCTCGAAACTTGCCACCGGCGAATGGATGGCGGCCTACGCCTTGAGTGAAACGGGTGCCGGTTCCGATGCCCTCGGCCTTCGCACCAAGGCCACGCTTTCTCCCGACGGCAAAAATTATCTCCTGAACGGGACGAAGATGTGGATCTCCAATTCGGCCTGGGCCGATCTCTTTACGATCTTTGCCAAAGTCGATGGGCAACACGTCACTGCTTTTCTGGTCGAGCGGGATTTTCCTGGCGTTTCCACCGGCAAAGAAGAACACAAACTCGGGATCAAATCCTCCTCGACACGGCGGGTGATCCTGGAAGACGCCGTGGTGCCCGTGGAAAATCTTTTGGGCGAAGTGGGCAAGGGCGCTTACATCGCTTTTAATATCTTAAACATCGGTCGTTATAAGCTCGGAGCCGGGGCCATTGGCGGCTCGAAACAAGCGCTCAAAGTCGCCACCGCCTACGCATTGGAACGCCAGCAGTTCGGGAGGCCCATCGCTTCGTTTGGATTGATTCAACACAAGCTGGCCGAAATGGCCTCTCGAATTTTCGCAGCGGAAAGCACGGTTTATCGCACGGCAGCCATGATCGATGCCGTCCACGCTACGGGTGAAATGATGGACTCGATGAGCCCGCCCTTTCCGCGAAGCCTCGATGAATTTGCGCTGGAATGTTCCATCATCAAAGTCGCGTGCAGCGAAATCCTCGACGACGCGGTGGACGAGTCGCTGCAAATCCACGGCGGGTATGGCTACACGGAAGAATTTCCGGCGGCACGAGCGGTTCGGGATTCCCGGATCAATCGCATTTTCGAAGGGACAAACGAAATCAACCGGCTTTTCATTCCAGGGCTTCTAATGCGACGCGCCCAGCGCGGACGCTTCCCGCTCGTCGCCGCCATTACGAAAGTGATGGAAGGGCTGCTCGACCCGATCCTCTCGGATGACTCGTCGCCTGGCGATGAGCTTTCTCCCGCGCGATTCCTCCTCGTCAACGCGAAGAAGCTGGTGCTTTTCGTTTCCGGCGTGGCGCATCAGAGGTTTGGCGACAAACTGGGCGAGGAACAGGAAATCGTCGCGAGCCTGAGTGACTTGATCATCGACGTTTACCTCGCAGAAAGCGCCTTGCTCCGGACCTTGAAAGCGCGGCAGGCAACGGGTAATCCGCCTGTGATGACGGACCTTGCTCTTTCTTTTATCAACGACGCGGTCGGACGCCTGGAACAAAACGCCCGGCGCGCCTTGGCAGCGACTTCCGTGGGCGACGAACTCAAAGCGCAACTGGGGATCGTGCGACGCCTGCTGCGCTGGACACCTTTGAACGGAGTCGCTGTCGAACGGCGCATCGCGAAACGATTGTGCGAGGTGGGAAGTTATTCAGCCCTCGTCGCTGGGAAATAAGACATGACCTATCCAGATTTAACGCTGCCTCAACTCCTCGCGCAAACTGCGGCGAAGGTTTCCGATGGCACCGCGCTGTTTTACCTGGGGGCGAAGATTTCTTACGGTCAACTTCTGGATCACTCGAACCGGCTGGCAGCGGGATTGCAATCCATCGGGGTTGTGAAGGGGGACCGGGTGGCGCTGTTAATGCCGAACTGCCCGCAATTCGTCATCAGTTTTTTTGGTGCGCTGCGAGCCGGTGGCATCGTCACCGCGACGAGTTCGATGTACACCGCGCGAGAACTGGCTTATCAATGGAACGACGCGGGCGCGACCGTCGTCATCGCGGATCGCCGTCTCTATCCCGTGATCAAGGCGGCATTGCCGCAATTGACGACCGTGCGGCATGTCATCCTGACTGGCGTCCGACAATATTCGCATCGCCATTTTCAGCGGCTCTGCGGGGTTCTCGAATCTTCTCCGTGCGAGAAAAAGGCGCGTGTGGATTCACACGAGAAGAACGGATCATCCAATTATGCAAACGTCCCGCAGCATCACCATTGGGAGGAATTTCTCCACAGCAAAAATCCTTCGCCAGACGGGCTGACGCAGTCGGACGTCGCATGCCTCCAATACACCGGCGGCACCACCGGGACGTCCAAAGGCGCGATGTTGACCCACGGCAATCTGGTGATCAACGCGACGCAGGCCAATTGCTGGCTTGGAACCCGTCAGGGCGAAAGGATGGTGGCGGCTCTGCCTCTTTTTCACATCTACGCCATGACCTGTGTGATGATCAGTTCGATCATGAATGGCGGGAGCGTGGTCATCCTTCCCAGGTTCGAGCTGAAAGGGGCGCTGAACGTCATCCGCAAATATCACCCGACCATTTTCCATGGAGTTCCCACCATGTATGTCGCGTTTAACAGCGCGCCCAACGTGGAGCGTTATGGATTCAATTCGCTGCGCGTTTGCATGAGCGGCGGTGCGCCCTTGCCGGTCGAAGTGCGGCAACGATTCGAGGCGCTTACCGGAGGGAAACTCGTCGAAGGCTACGGCCTTACCGAAACTTCGCCCGTGACCCACGTTAATCCGCCCGAGGGCTCGCTGAAAGTCGGCAGCATTGGTTTGCCGATTGTGGATACCGAAGTCCGCATCATGGACATGGAAACCGGCACGCGCGAAATGCCCGTCGGCGAGATTGGGGAAATTGCGATCCGCGGTCCGCAAGTCATGAAAGGCTACTGGCACAAGCCCGAGGAAACCGCAATGGTTCTGCGCGATGGCTGGCTCTTCACTGGCGATGTGGCGCGCAAGGATGCCGACGGCTTTTACTACATTGTCGATCGCAAGAAAGACCTGATCATCGCCGGTGGCTATAATATTTATCCGCGCGAAGTGGAGGAAGTCTTGTTCGAATGCCCCAAGGTGAAGGAGGCAGGAGTGGTCGGGGTTCCCGATGGTTACCGCGGCGAAACCGTCAAAGCTTTTGTGGTCTTGAAAGACGGACTGGTCGCGACTCCCGACGAGATCGTCGCCTTTTGCCGCGAACGTTTGGCGAGCTACAAAGTGCCGCGCCAAGTGGTGTTTCGGGATTCGCTGCCCAAGTCCGGCGTCGGCAAATACCTCCGGCGCGAGCTGCGAAATTTATAATGCACTGGTCCATTTCCGCTTCATCCATTCGCTCGCCTCATCCGCCAGTAATCAATCGCCAAGCCCAAACATCTATGAAAATTGACTGCCGTTCCGAGCCTGTATCCGCAACAACCTTCCGACTAAACCCACGGCTCATTTCGCTCGGGTTCGCCGTTATGATTGTTTTCTGCGCCACGAAATCCAGTGCTGAGGTCACCCTCGCCGATCAAGGCAAGAGCAAATACACCATCGTAGTGCCGGCCGACGCCATCGCTTCGGAGCGTTATGCCGCGGAAGAATTGCAACGTTACCTCGAAAAAATGAGCGGTGCGAAACTCCCCATCGCGGCCTCTTCGCAAAACTCTTCCGCTCACGAAATCATCCTGGGGGACGATCCGCGACTGGCGCGTGTCGGCGCGAAGATCGATTACGCAAAACTTGGGCCCGACGGCTTCGTTGTGCGCACCGATGGAAATCGCCTGTTCATTTCGGGAGGCCGGCCGAGAGGGACGTTGAACGGGGTTTACACATTGCTTGAGGAAAATCTCGGCGTGCGCTGGTTCACCCCGGAATTGGAAAAAGTTCCAAAACTGGATCGCGTCACTTTGCCGAAACTGGACGTGACAAAAATTCCGTCGCTCGAAAACCGCGACGTGTTCTGGAGCGAGCCGATGCACAACGTAGATTTCGCCGCGCGCCACCGGCTCAACGGCCAGCATTACGGTTTGAAGGAAAAACACGGAGGCGCATTCGCGGTCTGCTTTCCATTTGTCCACAGCTTTGACGCGCTGGTGCCTCCCGAGCTTTTTAAAGAACACCCGGAATATTTTCCGCTCATCGATGGAAAACGAACGAATGGTTATGTCCAGCGTTGCCTGACGAATCCCGACGTGTTGAAAATTTCAATTGAGCGCGTGCGTCAATGGATCAAGGAACATCCCGAGGCCACGATCATCAGTGTTTCGCAAAACGACGCGTTCAAGAATTGCCAGTGTGAATTGTGCAAGGCGATTGACGACGCGGAGGGCAGCCCCGCGGGCTCCCTCTTAAAATTCGTCAACGCCGTGGCCGAGGCTATTGAGAAGGATCATCCCAACGTCCGCATTGACACGCTGGCCTACCAATACACACGCACCGCGCCGAAGACGATTCGCCCGCGGCACAATGTCATCGTCCGGCTTTGCTCGATCGAATGCTGTTTTGCCCACCCGCTCGAAACCTGCCCGGCTGAGGAGAACCGCCGCTTTCGCGACGATATCATCGCGTGGGGGCGGATCGCGCCGTTGCTTTACGTCTGGGATTACACCACCGACTTCGGGCATTACCAGCAACCCTTTCCCAACTTCGATTCGTTGCAGTCCAATGCGCGCTTCTTCGTGCAACACGGCGTAAAAAGTCTGTTCGAGCAGGGCAATTATTCTGGCGGCGGCGCGGGCGAAATGGAACCGCTGCGCGCTTACCTTCTCGCAAAACTGCTGTGGAATCGCGACGCGGATGTGAAGAAGTTGACCGAAGAATTTGCCACCGCCTACTACGGAAACGTTGCGCCGAAAATCCTTTCCTACCTCGACAAAATTCATAGCCCGGTGCGCGAAGGCGGTCTGCATCTGCATATTTTTAACGGACCCAAATCGCCTTACCTCAACGCCGACGTCATGGACGTTGCAGAGAAAATCCTGGATGAAGCCGAACGCGCGGCGGAAAATGATGAGATTCGATTTCGTGTGCAGGCGGCGCGATTGCCGGTTTGGTACGTGAAAATCGCCACGGGCCGTGTGCCCGACGATGCGCGGAAAGATTTGGCAAAACGATTTGTTGCGGTCGCACGAAAAGCGGGGGTTTCGAACCTGAGCGAAACCGCCACGTTGTCCGACTGGGCGAAAAAACAGGGAGTCGAATAAGGCGAGTTCTGCCGTGAGGTGAAGCGCGAGCGGCAAATCAATTACCGCGATTGGCTCGACGGCGGCTTCAACAATTCTTCGTGAGATAAAACCCGGGGAAGGTTTTTGGTCGAGCCAGGATTCGAGGCGGCGCGCAACAGATTCATGGCGAACCTTTGCGCCGCAGGATCTGCTGAAATCGACGCTTCGAGATCAAGGTCGCAAACCCAAAGGCGTCCTCGACCGAGCGGAATTTCAAAGAACACGCTGCGATATTGCTCCGGCAGTTTCTCGGCGGGGATGTAACCATGCGGCGGAATGAACCGAACCAGTTCGCGCGCCATCGAGTTGGTTTGGAGCCGATGTGAGGTATCAGCGACAAATACGCGCCAGTCGTCTTTGCGGCCCCACCATTTCAAATCCATCGGCCTGAGCCCGTCAGCGAGCATCGTTGTCGCGCAAGGCGAGAAGTCCGCAAATTCACCCGGCGCTTTTTTGGCGTCGATCACCTCGGCGGGAAAAAGCTTCGCCAGCTTTTCTCCTGGCGAAAATACAATCGCGGTGGCGCCCTGTTCAATCGCCACCCGCAAAACGCCGGCGTTCTCCAGGCCAGCAAGGTCGTCATCTTTGCCTAGCAAAACCAGGCGGGCATTTTGGGGTGGGGAATGAATATCCGGGCCGCCCACGGTTCGCAAGAGGCGGCTTAACTCCGGACCGAGACCGCGGGCGAACCCCGGCACTGCGGCCTTGTTCGCTGTTGGTGGCGGCCACACCTCGACAAAATCGGTGGTGCGGCTGATTTCCGCAGTGCCACGCAACAGACGGAGAACGAGCGCGAACTCGCGACGACCGGCAGAAGGAGGAAAGTCAATTCTGACCGGGACGCGAGCTGTTTCGTAGTAGCGCAACCGGGAAACGCGTCCAATTTCGGCGACGCTGAATTTCTTCCGGGTCTTGCGATCCACCAGAGTGAGTTCAATGCGGAGGTCGGAAAAATTCTCCTCCGTTTCGCTGTCGTTCGTGATGAAAACCGCTGTGTCGATTTCCTCGCCGTCGAAGAAACGCCTCCGGTTGGACTCCAAAGCGAGCCCCACGCGGGCGCAAACGCCTCGCGGACGGATTCAAGAACGGGATACGGCTCGACGCGTTTCGGATCGTAACTGTGCGAGAACCAGGTTTCCGCCGCGAACAACATGAAGCCCGCGGTATTCGTGCCGCGCTCAAATCGCAATCGCTCGGCCCATCGCTTGGTCACAGCCCGGTGATGTTCCAGGAAAAACCTGGGATCATTTCCAGGGTAAGCGAGATTTCCGACCCAGGCTTGTGGCGTCAACAAATCGCGCGTGTAACGAAAAACGGGCAGCCCGGTGTCGAGATCAGGGTAGCCGCTGGACATTTCCTGGCCGATGAGCGGGCGGGCGCCGCCGTTGATTTTGGCTTCTTTCTCGAATTTCGAATCGATCACGAACGCGGAAGGGGCATACCAGTTGTTGTAGCGATGGATGTCGTCCGCGTCGCCGTCGTCGAGGTGGTTGGGCTGGATCAGGTCGCTGAAAAGTTCCGGCTCGCGCGCGTATTCGGAGGAACAGATTACGGGGCGAGTCGGGTCGAGCGCGCGCGTCTGCTTGACCACCTCGGAAAGCTGTCGCCACTTCTCCAGGTTTTTCGAGTCCTTCAGCATCATTTCATTTCCAATCGTGTAGAGCAAAACACTCGGATGATTTCGCGCGCGTTTCACCACGTCGGCATTTTCCATCAGCCAATGGGCAAAAAGAGCGGGAGGCGTCGCGCCGATTTTGCCCGCCAGCGCCCAGGGACGAATTCCTTCCAGGCTGACGCCCAACCCGATTTCGTCCGCGGAGTCGAGCCACGCTTCATTCCACGGCGTCGCGTGCGTGCGCGTGATTCGGATATTGGCGTCGTGCAGTTGCTGAATCAGCTTTCGGGCGAGCGCGGGATCGGATGAATTTTTTCCGTAGGGCAAATGGTTGGCGCCGCGAAGCCAATAAGGTTTGTCGTTGAGAAAGAATTGATTTCCGCGGACTGCGAAAGTTCGGAAGCCGACGTTCTCGGTCCACGAATCCACAATGTCACCTGCGTAGGTTTCAAGGGTCAAATTGAGCCGGTACAAATTGGGTTCCGCCGGCGTCCAGAGTTTTGGTTTTGCGTCGCGAAGTAAGAGTGTATGGGCGACGCGATTGGTGTTCGCCGCAACGTTCTCCGCGGAAACTTCCGTGAAAACCTTGCCCGTTTTTGCTTCCGTCCAGCGCGCTTTTAAAAGGAGAGCGGTGGGGCGTGGAGTGCGCGCCGCACCGGGTGGCGTAGAGTTGGGTTCAAGAAACTCCGTTTCGACACGCACCTCTGCACCGGTGAGGGAGGGAATAAACCAAACATCGTTGAGCTTCGCCTCGCCTCGTACGACCAGCTTTACCGGCTGCCAGATTCCGTGAAGGTCGTAGGCGCGGTTGTTGAAGTTGGGCGAGAGCGGACCGAACATGCCTTTGCTCATGCTCATGACTTTCGAGGCGGTGAGATTGACCGTCACGGCTTCCCCCATAACGAGCGACGAGGGCGATATCTTTTCCATGGATACAAAAACGGCGATGAGATTGGGCCCGGGCTTTAACTCGGTCGTGAGGTCGTAGCTGAACCGGCTGAACATCCCGTCGTGCGAGCCGATAAGCTTTCCGTTGCAAAACGTTTTGGAACGCATCGCAACACCGTCGAACTCCAGGAAAAGGTGCTTGCCTTTGGGAACCGCAGGAAGATCGAGCCACAAATGATACCAGCCATCCTCGGCGCGATCCGTGTTGAAGCCAAGTTTTTTGAGCCGCGCGGTCTCAAATTTTTTGAAGTCCTCCGAATCATCCAGCCATTAATGAATGCGATTGAGCAATTGCGGGACACGCACGGGCCGGAATTGCTTTCTCACTTCGGAGCTTTGCGGACTTTGGTTTGCTCCAATCGCGTAGCCAGGTTGGTAAAGCCAGTCGCCGGTGAGATCGTAGGAACTTCCGGCGCGAAGTTTTTCCCCTGCCAGATCGATGCGCCCGTCCCGGATGAGGGTTTTTGCGGAGGCAACGCAAGCGACTGCCATCATGCAGAGCAACAGTATTTTTTTCATGAACCTCTGGCTGGAGAAATCTCGAGACGGGCGGGTTGCAATTTCGGCACCAGCAAATGGATCAGGAGCAACGCAACTAAATAGGCCGATCCGGCAATCGCAAAAATCCAGGTGTAACTTCCTGTTGCCTGCAAAATTGCGCCGACCAGCAAGGAGATGAACATTCCGCCAATCGCGCCGGCCATTCCGCCGATCCCCACCACCGATCCCACCGCTTTGCGCGGGAACATGTCCGAGGTGATCGTGTATAAATTGGCGGACCAGCCCTGGTGCGCGGCGGCGGCGACGCCGAGGATGGCCACCGCGACCCAAAGGCTTTTTACGTTCGCGGCGAACAGCACCGGCAACACGCACAACGCGCAAACCAGCATGGTGATTTTGCGGGCGCGATTCGCTGTCCAGCCGCGTTTGATCAACGAGGACGACAACCAGCCTCCACCGATGCTCCCCACATCTGCGAGTAAATAAATGGCGATCAACGGCGGCCCCATAGAACTGACCTTCACCTCAACGCCATGTTTCTTGCTCAGGAAATCCGGTACCCAAAACAGATAAAGCCACCATGCGGGATCGGTCAGAAATTTTCCAACGGCGAAGGCCCATGTTTGCCGGTAGGTCAAAAGTCTCGACCAGCCGATGTGTGCGGGAGGATCCGACGGGTCGCTTTGGATGTGCGCCAGCTCGGCCGGTTGGAGTCGGGGATGATTTTGCGGAGGGTGATAAATCGCCAGCCAGCAAACCAGCCAGATAAATCCGAGCAACCCGGTCACGATGAACGCCGCTTTCCAACCCCAGTGCTCGACGATCCAAGGCACCAGCAATGGCGTGGCAAGCGCGCCGACATTCGTCCCGGAATTGAAAATACCCGTGGCCAGCGCCCGCTCTTTTCCCGGAAACCATTCCGCGACCGTTTTGATTGCCGCCGGAAAATTACCCGCCTCGCCCAGTCCAAGGAGAAACCGCGCGATGGCAAAACCAGCGGCCGCTCCCGCAAGTGTCACTATGGAAAATCCGGTCTTCGCGTCCAGATTTAAAACCGGCAGACGCAACCCCGCCACGCTGTCGGCTCCGGCGTGAGCCATCGCGGCGATGCTCCACAAAACGATGGCGATGGCGAAACCCACTCGTGTTCCGACTCGATCCATGAACCGCCCGGCAAAAATGAATCCAATCGCGTAGGCAAACTGAAAGCTGAAAATGATGGAGGCGTAGATGCGTTCGTCCGACCAGCCAAATTCCTTTTGCAGGGGTCCTTTTAGAATCCCAATGACCTGCCGGTCGATGTAATTAATGGTCGCGGCAAAGAAAAGCAGGGCGCAAATAATCCAGCGAAAATTACCAATGCGCGGGCCGATCTGCAATTCATCGGGACTCTGAGTCGAGCGGGGCATGGTGCAGCTTGTCGGCGTCGATGGCCCATGGTCAACCCTCTTTCCTCAACACGGCGCAGGCCCGCTGGACTGGCGAACGATGAGTTCCTCGGGCACGAGGATGGTCCGATGGCCAGCGACAAGGTTCTCGCGTTGTTCCGCGATCAAATTCACCGAGCCCTCGGCGACGCGGCGGGCAGACAAGGCAAACGTGGTCAAGGCCGGACGCCAGTATTTACCCATGACCGAATCGCCAAAGCCAACCACGGAAAAATCCTCCGGGCAGCGGCGCCCGGCGTCACCAGCAGCGGTAATAACTCCCAGCGCGATCTCGTCGTTGATGCAAATGGCGGCGGTGACGCTGGCGTCCTGTTGCAGGAGACGCGGAAAACCGCTCAGCCCGCCCTCGAAACCGAACTCCACAATATTCACGACTCGAGCCTCGTCGAATTTCAGCCCGGCAGATTCGAGGGCGCGGCGGTAGCCAGCGACTTTGCACAGCGTCGTTTTCGGACGCGTCAATGAATCCGAAATCAATCCGATGCGGCAATGCCCGAGGTCAATCAGGTGTTTCGTTCCGCGCAGGAAGGCTTCTTCGCGGTCGGGAGTCACCGTGGAAATGTCGGGCGGGCTGTCCGGCAATAAATCCACGACCGGAACTCCTTCCGCGGCGAGTTGGTTTAAATAGCTCGCTTGCATCGCGGGAGAATCCCACAGCACCAGAATCCCCCCGGCGTTGTGCAGCATCCGCCGCTTGAGAAATGTTTCCGCCTCGGCGTCGCTGTCGGCGACATGCACGGTCAATTCAAAACCGCGCGCGATCGCCGCCCGGCTGATCGCCATGGCGGTGGCGGAGTGCGAGGTGGCGAGATCCCAGGTTACGATCAACAGAATGACCTGGCTCGTGTAACCGCGCTGGAGCGCGCGCCCGATGGGATTGATCTTGTAACCCAAGCGGTCCACGGCGTCATGCACCCGTTGTTTGGTGGCGTCAGTGATCCGCTGGGCGTGTTCGTTGTCGTTGATGACGTAGGAGACCGTGGAGAGAGAGACGTTCGCCTCGCGCGCCACGTCTTTGAGCGTCGCCCTGGTTTGTGCAATGCGTTTCAAGGTCAATGATGTCGCGCGATCTTCACCCGACGGCCGAGTGAGTGTCCAGAATTAGTTGAGATGGGTAGTTCGTTTCCGCACGGGTTTTCAACGATCATTGCAAGGCGTTCCGTTCGCCGAATCGTGATGTGGAATTACTCGATGGTTACGCTCTTGGCGAGGTTGCGGGGTTTGTCGATGTCGCAACCGCGCTCGACGGCGATGTAATACGCGAGCAATTGGAGCGGGATAACACCCAGAAGCGGGAAGAGCGGTTGCAGTGTTTCGGGAAGGTAAATGACGGCGTTGGCGATTTCCGATATGTCCGGATTGCCCGCCGTCGTGATCGCGATAATCGGGCCACCGCGCGCCTTGATTACCTCGAGGTTGCTCAAAACTTTTTCGTACATCGCGCCCGTCGGAATCAAGACGACGCACGGGCTGGTTTCGTCGATCAACGCGATGGGGCCGTGTTTCATTTCCGCGGCGGGATAGCCTTCGGCGTGGATGTAGGAAATCTCCTTGAGCTTCAATGCACCCTCGAGCGCGACGGGGAAATTGATCAAGCGCCCGAGAAAATAAAAATCGCGAGCGCTGGAATATTTCTTTGCGATTGCTTCAACCTCCTGACAGCGATCGAGGACGGACTGTATCTGCCCGGGAATCTTCTGCAGAGCCCGGATAATTTCCAATCCGCGACTGCAAGCGAGCATGCGAATACGGCCCATTAACATTGCGAACAAAACAAGCGCGATGACTTGCGACGTGAACGCCTTCGTTGAGGCCACGGCGATTTCCGGCCCGGCGTGAAGGTAAATTCCGCCGTCCGATTCGCGGGCGATGGTGCTGCCAACCACGTTGCAGATAGCGAGTACTTTGTGGCCGCGGCGTTTGGCTTCGCGCAATCCAGCGAGGGTATCAGCCGTTTCGCCCGACTGCGTGAGCGCGAGCACGAGGGTGTTTTGCTCAATCGGCGCATTGCGATAACGAAACTCGCTGGCGTATTCGACCTCGGTCGGGATGTGCGCGAACTCCTCGAAAAGGTATTCGCCAACCAGCGCGGCGTGCCAGCTCGTGCCGCAGGAAATAATCACAACGCGATCAATCGAGCGCAGTTCGGCGACAGTCATGTTCAGCCCGCCGAAATGAGCGGTGCCTTCGTCGATATCCAGACGCCCGCGCATCGCGTTCTCCACGGTGAGGGGTTGTTCGAAAATTTCCTTGAGCATGTGATGGGGAAACGTTCCCAACTCCGTCGCTTCAGCGTTGAACTCAATCTGGCTGATCTGAACCGCAGCGGTGTCGAGTCCAAGGTTTGTCACCTTGAAACGATCCGCGGTCAGAGTGACGACGTCGTGATCCTTGAGGTAAACCGCCTGCCGGGTGTGTGCGACAATCGCGCTGGCGTCACTCGCTAGAAAATTTTCACCGCTGCCGACGCCGACGATCAGCGGCGAGCCGCGTCGTGCGCCCACGATGGTTTTCGGATCATCCGCGCAAGCGACCGCAATCCCGTAGGTCCCGGTTACCTCGCGCAGGGCGGCAATCACGGCGCCTGTCAAAAGCGAACCGTCGGAGAGGGGAACCAAACTATTTTCCTGCTGGGCTGCGATGGTGGCGAAATGTTCGCCGATCAAGTGCGCGAGAACCTCGGTGTCGGTCGTTGAATGAAATTGGTGACCCGATGCCATGAGCCGTTTCTTCAACAGATCGCTATTTTCGACCACGCCGTTGTGGACAACGCTGATGCGCCCGGATTGATCAAGATGCGGATGCGAATTCTCGTCGGACGGTTTGCCGTGCGTGGCCCAACGCGTATGGCCGATGCCGGTTTCCCCCACGACCGGTTCACTTAACAAAAGCCGGGCAAGACCTTCGTCGATCTTTCCCTTTTTCTTTCGGACTTGTAGCGATTCGTTTCCCAAGACGGCCAGCCCAGCGCTGTCATAGCCGCGATATTCCAGGCGGCGCAGTCCTTCAAGGATGATTGGGCCGGCTGGTTGTTTCCCCACGTAACCAATAATGCCGCACATTTGGATTCAGGTATTGTTTTCCCGCGTTTGTCCGGGAAAGAATTAGCACAGATTCACGGTTCGACATTCAATTTTTTTAAAGTAGCTTGCGCTCGCACGTCGCCAAAGTATAGAAACGACCAGCCCAATTTCCGAAAAAATTTCTCTTTATGGCAGAAAATGTAACGCGAATGTCGCCTAATACCAGCAAGGTTCTTTCTGTAATCATGGGAGGAGGGCAGGGGTCGCGGCTCTTTCCCTTGACGCGGGATCGCGCCAAACCCGCCGTGCCGCTGGCCGGAAAATATCGGCTGGTTGACATCCCCATTTCCAATTGCATCAACTCAAATTTGCGCCGAGTTTATTTGCTGACCCAGTTCAATTCCGCCTCGCTGCACCGCCACATTTCGCAGAGCTACAAGTTCGATCACTTCACCGGGGGATTTGTGGAAATCCTCGCGGCGGAACAAACCTTCGGCGACACCTCGTGGTATCAAGGCACGGCGGACGCGGTCCGGAAAAACCTCACCCACTTTTTGAATCACGATTTCGAATACCTCCTCATTCTGAGCGGCGACCAGTTATATCGGATGGATTTTCGCGACATCGTCGCGCAACACATACAGAGCTCGGCGGACGTCACCATTGCGACTATCCCGATGCCGCGGAGAGAGGCGCAGGCGCTCGGGATTATGCAGATCGATGCCGAGCGCCGCATCACGCGATTCGTCGAGAAACCCAAAGAACCCGCGCTACTCGACTCATTGAAATTGGAACGCGATTGGTACCCGAAGCTTCAGATTAAGGGGGATGAGGAATTGTTTCTCGCTTCCATGGGAATTTACGTTTTCAACCGCGAAGTTCTGCTCCGGTTGCTGGACAACGAATTTACTGACTTCGGCAAGCACATTATTCCCGGGTCAATCCAGACGCACCGGGTTTTTTCCTACGTGTTCCAGGGTTACTGGGAGGACATTGGGACGATCCGTTCCTACTTCGAGGCGAACATCGATCTGGTCTCCGAATTGCCGCGCTTCAATTTCTTCGACATGAGTTCGCCGATTTTCACACGCCCGCGCTTTTTGCCTGCGTCGAAAATCAATGGCGCGGAAATCAACCACGCAATTATCTCTGACGGTTGCATCATCAATCATGCGAAAATCAATCACAGCCTCGTCGGGGTCCGGAGCACCGTCAGCGCGGGCTGCGAATTGACCCGCACGATTTTGATCGGTTGTGATTATTACGAATCCGAGGTGTCAATCCAGCAATACGAAGAGCAGGGGATGCCACGCATCGGCATTGGAAAAAATACCCGGATTGAAAACGCGATCATCGATAAAAACGCGCGCATCGGCGAGAACTGCGTCATCTCGCCGCTGGGAAAACCGGACAACATGGATCACGCGCTGTTCTACATTCGCGACGGCATTGTCATTATTCCGAAGAACGGAGTCATCCCGCATGGAACGGTTCTTTAACTGGAATGCCGGAAATCCGACTGGGAAATCAGGAGGGCGAAAATCCCCCCAAAAAGAAAAACTTCGGAATGGTGGAGCCTATCGGGTTCGAACCGATGACCCCCACAATGCCATTGTGGTGCTCTACCAACTGAGCTAAGACCCCATCCGAAGTGCCGTGCAATTTAGTGAGCCGTCCTGCTTTGTCAAGATTACCGATTTGAAGAAAATTGCCGGGCGCAGGTCAGTGATTTTCAACGTTTTTTCGCTGCGAACGCGATGTCATCCGGATCGGACCGCTGAGTGATTCATTTAAACGCATCCGGCGGAGGAGCCTGGTTGATGACGAGCCAATAGTATCCGAGTTGCCCGATGATTTCGCGAAATTCGGCAAAATCGATTGGCTTCTGAATATAGCTGTTCACCCCTAACTGATACCCTTCCACCATGTCGCGCTGTTGCTTGGAAGATGTCATTACCACGACGGGGACTGCCTTCGTGCGCGGGTCCTGTTTTATGGCGCGAAGAACTTCCAAGCCATCCACCTTCGGCAATTTGAGGTCCAGCAAAACGACGCGAGGGGGATTCTCGAAGCTGCGGCCGTCGTGGCCATTGCGGCAAAACAGAAAATCCAACGCTTCTTCTCCGTCGCGGGCCACGTGAATTCGATTGGCAAAGTTGTTTTTCTTCAGGGCGAAGAGCGCCAACTCCAAGTCGTCCGGATTGTCTTCGACCAGCAAAATCTCGATTGCGTTGTTCATGGTATTTTTCGGGCGGCGGCTAGAGTGGGTGCATTCCTTTCAAAGTAAAATAAAAAGTCGCGCCCTTGTCGAGTTCTGCTTCAACCCAAATCCTTCCTTCGTGCAGTTGGATAATGCGTTGCACTGTTGCCAGACCCACGCCTGTTCCCTCGAAATCTTCGGCGCGATGCAACCGCTGAAACACCCCGAAAAGTTTATCGGCGTACTTCATATTGAAGCCGACGCCATTATCCCGGATAAAAATTGCCAGCTCGCGGCCGACCCTTTTTTGCCCGATCTCGATGACCGCTTTGGGGCGAGTGCGGGTGTATTTAACCGCGTTGGAAAGCAAGTTGATGAAAACCTGCTTGATCAAACCTGGATCACATTTCAAGGAGGGCAACGCCTCAATCGACCAATTGATCTCTCGACTTTCATATTCCGGCTTCAGATCGGCAACCACTTCCTCCACTACTGAATTCAAGTCTGTCTCGTCACGGGCGATCTCGACGCGTCCGACCCGGGAAAGATTCAGCAGATCGTCCACCAACTGGCCCATGTTCTGGACACCGCGCCGGATGCGTTCGATGTAGCGGCGATTCCCGGACGAAATCGTTTCCTTCAATTCGTCCTCCAAAAGCTGGGCGAAAGCGTCGATGTGCCGGAGCGGGGCGCGCAAATCGTGGGACACCGAATAAGTGAACGCTTCCAGTTCCTGGTTTGTCGCGGCCAGTTCCGCGGTGCGCTGAATGACGCGTTCTTCCAGTTCCGCGTTCAAGGTGCGAATTTCTTCCTCGGCCCGAATTCGATCCGAGATATCGCGCGAATTAGCCGAGACACCAATCGTGGCTCCTTCCGCATTTCGAATCGGCGAGAACGTAATCGACACAAAGAAAAAGCTGCCGTCCTTCCGCACCCGCCGGGTTTCGAAGTGCTCGATCTTTCCTTGTTGCACTCGTTGCAGCGCCTGCACTTCCTCATCGTAGCGGTCCTGTGGAACAATCAGCGTGCTTTTGGAACCGATCGCCTCTTCGGCGGTGTAACCGAACATTCTCTCCGCGCCCACATTCCAACTTACAATTGTCCCGAATAAATCTTTTCCGACAATTGCGTCATCCGAAGACGAAACGATCGCGGCCAGCAGCGACAGTCCTTCAGCGGCCTCTTTGGCCTCGGTGACGTCCAGCGTCACCCCTAACAGGCGCACGGCTTTCCCACGCTCGTCGTAAAGTGCGTTCCCGCGCGAGGCCAGATAATGATAGGATTTATCCGGCCAAAGAACCCGGTACTCCGCCACGAAGTCAGTCTTTTCAGCCAGCGCGCGGTTCGCTAATCGGGAGACGGCGGCACGATCCTCGGGGTGAAGATAACCAAGAAACGTTTCAAATCGCCCGTCGAAATCGCCTCGTTTTCGGCCAAATAATTTGTAAAGAAAATCGTCCCACTCCAGAAAACCGGTTTGCACGTCCCAATCCCACGTGCCGGTCTCAGAGGCTTCCAACGTCAGGCGCAGGCGCTCTTCGCTTTGGCGCAGCGCGGCATCCCGATCATGAATCTGCATGAGCATGTGGTTGAACGAATCCGTAAAGCTGCCCAGTTCATCCGTGCCGTATTTGCGGGCGCGAACCAGATAATTCTTGTTCACCGAAACGGACTTGGCCGTCTCTGCCAGCTCCAATATGGGTTCCGAAATTCCCTTTTGCAGCCAATTGGAGAGCGCGAGCGCAATGAGCAGCGCCCCGATCATCACCCCGCCCACAATTCCCCCGTAGAGGACCACGCGGCTGTACATAGGGGTGAGGTCCAATTTCAAAAAGAGCGTTCCTTGCCACGCGTCCCCCTCTCGAACCGGCAAGAAAATCTGAAGCGCGTTTTTCTCGAAACGGTGCCCCTCGGTGCCGGGCTTGGCGGGAAAATCCGAGCGCGGTTGCTCAGAGGGATACCGGGCCAGTTTGGATCCGTCTTTCTTGTACAGGCAAGCCATCACGATGGACGGTTCAGCTTCGAGCTTGGAAAGAATTTCAGCGCCGACTTTCTCGTTATCGAAACTCAGCGCGGAGGTACTGTTGGCCGCGATGATCTGGGCTATAGTTGCGGCGTTCTGGAGGATCGTCCGGTGGAAGGTAAAAAGCTCGTAAGTGATCAGGGTGCCGGAAGTCAGGAGCAACACCACTGTGCTGGTGAGCATGATGACGTAAACCAGCTTGCGTTTGATTGGGACGTTCCGAAGATTCATTGCAGGCTCGGGTCGGTCGAAACCACGACTGCAACTTGAAGCAATTTCGAACTGATGCCGAGGTTGGCCGTCTTGGCCGCCTCGAGGTTGATGCGCAAACGAATCTTATTGTCAGCGGTGAAAAAACGGATGATTCCTCCCTGCAACGTAAAATTATCAATGTCACTCACCGTCAAGATGCTTCGCTCCTTCATCGCCGCGAGGATGGATCTCACGCGATCTTTTTCCGAGGCACCCACAAAAAGCACATGGCAATCCTTGATCTCGTTGACGCTCTTAAAATAGCGAATTTCCAGCTTTCGGTTTTTTACGACTTCGCCTTCGACCGTCTCGTTCAACGTTTTTCCAAAGGGATCATTGCCGAGAATGCCGATGACAATCGGGCTCCGCGCTTCGACAAACGCGTTGGACGGCCAATTGACATACTGGACGAAATTATAGAGATAAACCGCTTTGATTTTGTACTCTGGCGCAGTTTCCTGGGCTCGGGCCGTCGCGCCGAAACCCATCCAGAGCAAGACCACCATGAGGATGCGCCAATAAAGGATGGTAATCTGCAATTGTCGCAGATCCAAGCGGTTTGATTGTTTCAAAACGACCACGTCACCTTTCCGTAAACGCTGCGTTCGATTTGATGTTGGTTCAAGTTGGGATAAGCGAATTGCGCCCGGTGATCGTAAAGGAGATTCTGCCCGACCAAGGAGAACTCAAGGTTTCTGGTCGCATGCCAGCCGACGCGAACGTCGAGCCCGAAATAGCTTGGAACGTAGCCGACATTTCCGGCTGAGATAAATGTCAAGCGGTCCACCCAACGCAAACCGGCATCCAGTTCCACGCGCCCGGGCAATTCCATAGACGAGCGAATCGAGAACTGCTGTTCCAGGCCAGAGGTTTCAGCGATCGCCTTCCCGACATCCACCTTGCCGGGCTTTTCGCGAATGTTTTCTTCAATGAACGAGTAGCCGCCGCGCAGCCGCCACCACGGAGAA
>JBDSIW010000191.1:0-6203 GCA_039917795.1 Verrucomicrobiota bacterium
GTGCGAAGCTCCGCGGTGCCCGATGATTTCCACGGCAAAACTGGCGGAAGTTGATATAGCCATAACGCAAAAGCAGGAGACGAAGCGGGGAAGAAGTCGAATGGTCATGGAGGTATTTAGACGCGGTACATCGAAAACTCAATTCGCTTCTCCAAAACAAATCGTCATTTGCTGCCGGGCTTGATCGCGGGAATCGATGCGAGGTCCGCAGGAATTTGATCCGCGGGAAACGTTTCCACTTTTAGCGCAATCAGGCTGAATGTCGGCACGCCACAACTGATGCCGCCGCCCGAACGGTCCACGATCATGGCCACGCCCGCCAGGTTCCCGTTGTGGACGTGGACAATATCGATCGTCTCCTGCACGCGTCCGCCCTTCGTGACGACGTCCTCGACGATGAGAAGTCGTTCCGGCGGAGAAATTTTAAATCCGCGGCGCAATACTAATTTGCCTTCTTCCTTTTCCGCAAAAATGAAGCGCGCCCCGAGTTGCCGTGCCACTTCCTGTCCGATAACCAGTCCGCCCATCGCTGGAGAAATCACAGTCGTCACGCCGAGCGAACCAACCTTTTCCGCCAAAGCCGCACCGAGCTTTTCGACAATTGGCATTTTCTGGAGAGCCAGGGCGCACTGGAAAAATTGCCGACTGTGCAGGCCGCTGCGCAAAATAAAATGCCCTTCGAGCAAGGCGCCGGTGTCGCGAAAAATCTGCAAAGCTTCGGACGTTGTCATCGGACGAGAATAAAGAAGCGCGAAAAATTTCAAAAGAGCTTTTCTTCTGGCTTCTGATTTCCGGGTTCTGAATTCTCTCGCCATGCCCAAATGGGCCAAATTCATTATCGCCATTTTGCTGCTGCCGATTTGTCTCGGCGCGATCAATACTCTGTGGCTCGTGTTTCGCAGCGCGGGCAGCGCCGACCAGACCTGGGTTCCGTTTTTGGCGGGATTCGCCTGCTGGATTTGCGTGTTTCTGCTCCTGCCCAAGCCGATGTGGATTTATGTGTTCGGCCACGAATTCACCCACGCGCTCTGGACATGGCTCTTCGGCGGGAAGGTGAAAAAATTCAAAGCCACCTCGAAAGGCGGCCACGTCGTGGTGACGAAAACGAATTTTCTAATCGCGCTGGCCCCGTATTTTTTCCCCCTTTATGCCACCTTGCTCGTCCAGATTTTCGCCATTGGCCACCTCATCTGGAACTGGAAAAAGCTCGAGGTCTGGTTTCATCTGCTGGTCGGCGCGGCCTACGCCTTTCACGTCACCTTGACCTGGCACATCCTGAAAACCCGCCAGTCGGACATCACGCAACAAGGCTACCTGTTTTCCGCGGTCATCATTTTCCTGGGGAACATTGGCGTGCTGCTCATGGGAATCCCGTTGCTCACGGCGCGGGTCGATTTGCTCACGATGTTCGGCTGGTGGTTCGAATGCACCGGGAAAGTGCTGCATCGCCTCGGCCGGGTTTTTTGAATCTCCCTCTGAGAATTTACCTTTATTAAAAAACCGGCTTTAACTAAAACCTTTCCCCATGGAAGCCGACCAATCCTGTCCATTCTATAAAATCTGGGGCGTCGATGGAGTCATCTACGGTCCAGTGGAGCTTCCGATCCTAGTCAATTGGATCAAGGACCAACGGGTCACCGCCGCTACATGGATTTACTGCGATCATAACGACTCCTGGCAAAAGGCGGGCGAGCTCCAGGAGTTGCAAATGTTTTTTCGCGCCAAGCCGTCCGGCGGGGTGCCCGCGGATGCTTCCGCCAATCTCAAGCCGGGCGCGCTGCGTCGCGTGAAAATTTTGGCGGACTTGAAGGACGCACAGCTCGAACGGTTCGCGCAATTCATGGAGGTCTTGCCTGTTCGCCAATGGACTGCTGTCGTCAGCCAGGGCGAGCCCGGCGACGCCATGTACCTCGTATTGGAAGGCGAACTGCGCGTGCGCCTGATGATCAACGGCAAGGAAACCATCCTGACCGCACTCGGCGCGGGAGAATTTTTCGGGGAGATGGCTTTGTTCGATCAGGGCCCGCGTTCCGCTGATGTTGTCGCGAACAAAGACAGCCTGCTCTTAAAAATCTCCTCCGCCTCCTTTGACAAGCTTTTCAATCTCGCACCCGAACTGGCCGCGCCCTTCCTTTTGTCCACCAGCAAAACGCTGGCGGCTCGGATTCGCGCCGACAACAAACGTTTCAAAGATTCGGTGAATTTCGCCCGGACGGCGGGCGGTTCCTAATCGCCAAAAAGTTTCTTCAATTGTTCGCGCGCCGCCGCTTCGCGCGGGTTCGTCTCTTCCTTCGCCGCGAACGGCCGGCGAGCCAGCTCAAAGAACTCGCAAAAATTTCCGACGTGTTTTTCCTCAACCGGATCAGCGCGGCGATCCCGGCACTGGTGCGCCGCGCACGCGTCGTAGCTAGCGCAATTCAAGCAGACCCGCAAGTCTGCGTTGCAGCGATGACAGGACTCGCTGCGTCCGGGTTGACCGGCGAGCGTCCACTCCCATCCGCACTTGTGACAATGGCGCGTCATGCCATTTATTTTCTAAAAATTTGACGGCGGCGACAACGCCAATTTTTTGAACGGGACGGCGATCCGGGAGGCGAATGCAAACTAAAAAGTTTTTAGATAAGGAATTTCCAGCTTTGTGCGGCCCATGATTCGCGATAAACTATGAGAAGATTGGGCGAATCGTTTTTCGCCCAAACGAAACATGAGGCCGCCCCAAACCATCGCCGCGCCGATCCCGGTGGAAGATCTCCTCGGAGATTTCCATCCGCTCCTCGAGCAGCTCGGCTCCCCGGGTGGATTGGAACTTGCCGGGGCCGTCAACGCCTCCCTCCGCTTGGATCACGTCGTGAATTTGGCCGGCCTGAAACAATTTCTCCAAAACTACCGGGCCCAAATCCTCGATCCGGTCGAGCTGCCCTTGATCTGTCGCGCTTACGTTCATGCGAGCAAAAATGAATTCTCCGAATTGATTTCTCTGGATCAAAGTTTTGCCGGCGAAACCAGGGTCGAACCGTTCGCCTCGGCCAGCAAACGGATTGGCCGTGCTCAACTAAAACGCCTGCGCCCGTTGCGAGACCAGCGCGGCTTGCAGCGGTATATTCGCGCCGTGGACGCGGGACACGCTCACGCCTGGCACACCCTGGTTTATGGAGTGACTCTGGCCAGCTTCTCGTTTCCGCTGCGGCAGGGTTTATTGAACTACGCCGAGCAGGTTCTCAATGGCTTTGTCATTGCGGCTGGGCAGAATCTGGGACTTTCCGAAATCGATGGAACAAATCTCCTTCAAGAAATTTGTGCGTCCGTTCCTCGTTCCATTGCGGCGGCGATTTCCACGCAGACCGCGTTTGCGCTGGGTCCGATTTGATTTGTTTTCTCTCGCCGCGAAGTTTTTCCCTCTCCAGAATCACGCGCCATGTCACAGACCATTTCTTTGGCGAAATACCTCAACGCAGTCGATTGGTCCGTCATTATCGTTTACCTCCTGGGCATTATTGGGCTGGGGGTCTGGTTCGGCCGCGACCAGAAAAACACGCGCGATTATTTTCTCGGGAGCAAAGATATTCCGTGGTGGGGAATTGGACTTTCCATTGTCGCCGCGGAAACCAGCGCGCTCACCATCATCGGTGTTCCGGCAATGGCGTTCGGTGGAAACCTCGCGTTTATTCAACTCATCATCGGATATGTCATCGCGCGAATCATTCTCGCCGTGGTCATGGTCCCGCATTATTTCAAAGGCGAGATTTATTCTCCTTACCAGCTTTTCGCCGACAACCTCGGACATTCCGCGCGCCAGACTGCGGCCGGATTCTTTCTGCTGAGCGAAACCCTCGCCGCCGGCGTCCGCGTTTACGTCGCGTGCATCCCGATTCAACTCATGCTCGGCATCAACATTTTGCCCGCGATCATTTTGTTCGTGGTTCTCTCGTTGATTTATACTTACATCGGCGGGGTTAAGGCAGTGATTTGGACGGATGCGGTGCAATTCGGTTTGTTTCTGCTCGGCGGACTTTTCACGTTGTTTTATATTCCAACCCTTTTTGATGGCGGTGCGTCGGAGGTTTTCAAGCTGGCGCGCGCCGGCGCAAAACTTCATTGGCTCAACTCTAATTTTTCTCCCGATCACGGTTGGGTCGGTTGGAAGGCGGTGCTGGAAGATCCAATCAATATCTGGATGGGCGTCATCGGCGGCACTGTCATGGTTATGTCGTCGCACGGCGCGGAACAACTCATCGTGCAGCGCGTCCTGGCCTGTAAAACCGTCCGCGACGGACGCAAGGCGCTCGCCTTGAGCGCGGTTTTGGTTTTCCCGCTTTTCCTGATCTTCCTCCTGGTGGGCGCGATGCTCTGGGTTTACTCGACGCACAAGGTCGATTTGTCGCCGTTCATTCCCGAGGTCCGGCCGGGCAGTGGCATCAAGAAGAACGATTTCATTTACCCGATCTTCATGCTCACCGGTGTGCCGCACGTGCTCAAAGGATTTCTGATCGTCGCCATTTTGTCGGCGGCAATGTCCTCAGTAAGTTCGGCTCTCACCTCGCTGGCATCTGTCTCCACCATGGACTTTGTGAAAAAAATGCTGCCGGGAAAATCCGAGGGATTTTTTCTGCACTTCAGCAAAATCTCCACCATCGTTTGGGCGATTGCGCTGATTTTCGTGGCGTATCTTAGCCGCGAAGTGACGTTCGTCCTCGACATCGCTTTCAAGCTTCGTGGGCTGACCAGCGGTGCGCTCCTCGGCGGATTGTTCCTGGCCGTGTTTTGGAAACGCGGGAATTCAATCTCCGTGATCAGCGGCATGATCGCGTCGCTCGCGGTAATGACTTACTTCAGCCCGATCGTGCAAAATCTTTGGGTAAACGGACCGGAAAAATCGGTGTGGCTCGAAAAGGTTGCCCGTTATTTGCAGGAACACGCCGCCTCGTTGAAATTGCCTCTTGCGCTGGCTTTTCCTTGGTACACCGCGTTGGGAACGATCGTCACTGTCGCTGTTGCGTTCGCGGTTCGGCCATTCACGAAGGACAAAGGCATCGCCGACTCGGCGCCTAACCTCGCCAGCCAACGCGGATGAGCCGATCCGGTTTGCCGGGAAGTCGCGGATTTGCTCGCGGTTTTCGTCCGCGTGGCTCAGCTTTTATCAGGTAGGCCACTTAACACGATTGCGATGTCTGCACCTCCAAAACAAAAGAGCAGCGAAACGGTTTATGATTTCCTCGATATATTTCGACACAAGCCAGGGATGTACCTCGGAACGCCCGAGTTGGTTCGGCTTTACTGGTTTCTAAGCGGGTACGAGCTCGCCCTGGCTCGACAAGGCTTGGCTTTTCACGTCGTCTCTCCAGACTTCGGGGCGTTTCGAGATTGGATTGCTATCCGTCTCCGGTGTGCCGAATCGACTGCGGGCTGGTACCATATGATACGCACGCATTCCGCGACTGAGCAAGAGGCGTTTGGCAAGTTTTATGAATTGCTGGATGAGTTCAAAGCTAGTGGGGGAGTCCTTGTGGCTAACCTCGCACCAGCAGGATAATGCACACGACGATGTTGACGTAAAAAGCCGCGAGCAGGTCATCGACTGTGACACCCCAACCACCGGGAAGGTACTGGCTTTGTTTTACAGGCCAGGGTTTTGAAATATCGAAAAGCCGAAACAGGAGAAACACTCCCGCCATCATTATTCCATTTCCTCCGGAAAAAAAGTATTCCGGCGCCGGCCAAAAACCTTTTTGGAAAAACAAAATCGCCAGCCAGCTTCCGAAACAGATTGGTATCGCGATAATTTCGTCGATCACGATGGAGCTTGGATCGCGCTTGTTCAGGATTTCCTCTCCTTCGCCGCATAGCCAGATCGACGCGCCAATGCTGGCGAGAACTCCAATTGAAAAAAACAACGGGCTTTTCGGCACAAGCAGAATCCAGAACCAGAGCAAGCCCACCACGGAACCAAATGTTCCGGGTGCCCAAGGGATTCGGCCCACGCCAAAACCTTGCGCGAGCCAGAGAAGGATTCTTTGGGACATGTTAATCCGGGAGAAAATGGATCAAAGGTCGTCGAGGTAGAGCGCGCGATTCTTCCACAAATAAGCCCCGCCCGAAAACGCCGTGAGCGCGACTGCGACCCATTTCGACAACTCGGTGAACCACACGACCCACGGTCCAAATCCGAAAAGAGGGTAGCTGAAAATATTTCCAAGCCAGCCCCA
>JBDSIW010000192.1:0-5307 GCA_039917795.1 Verrucomicrobiota bacterium
GCCTACCTGCAGGTTCCGCATGTTTCAGGCGCTGGCGAACTAACCGTTTTTTGCGCGGCGATGATTGGCGCGGGATTGGGTTTTCTCTGGTTCAATTGCCACCCGGCGCAGGTTTTCATGGGCGACACCGGATCGCTGCCGCTCGGCGGTGTTCTCGGAATTATAGCCGTGCTCATTCACCAGCCGCTGGTGCTGCTGATCGCCGGCGGCGTGTTTGTGGCCGAGACGGCGTCGGTCATCATTCAGCGCACTTGTTTCAAATACACGAAGCGGCGCTACGGCACGGGTCGCAGGTTTTTTTTGATGGCCCCGTTGCATCACCATTTTGAAAAAAAAGGCTGGTATGAATCGCAAGTCGTCACGCGCTTCTATATTTTATGTGTCCTCTGTGCGGTCGTCGCATTGAGCACGTTGAAGATTCGTTAATGATTGCCCTCGAAAATAAAAAAGTCCTCGTGCTCGGCCTGACCCCGAGCGGGATTGCTGCCGCCCGGCTGCTCGTGCAATGCGGCGCGGAAGTCAACCTGCTCGACAGCCGGAACACGACGGATCTGGCAAAAACCGCGAAGGAAACGGACCTCGCCCGAGTGGCGGTCAAACTCGGCGCGACCACGGTGCCAAAACAGAATTTTGATTTCGCGGTGGTGTCGCCGGAAATTTCCCTGCGCGACCGGTTGCTCGTTGAAGCCAAGGAGCGTGAAATTCCCGTGATTGGCGAACTGGAACTCGGCTACCAGCAATCGCTCTGCCTGAACATTGCCGTCACTGGCACCAACGGAAAAACGACCACCGCGCAAATCATCGAGCAGGTTTTGACACATTGTCATCGGAAAACGGCCGTCTCCAACGAGGCGACCACGCCTTTGACCTCGCTTATCTCCCAGACCAAGGAACTGGATTTTTTAACACTCGAGGTCAGTTCGTTTCAATTGGAGCACACGACTTTTTTTCGCCCCACCATCGCCGTTTTCCTGAACACGGCGCAAGACCACTTAGATCGCTACGAGAGCATGGCGGAATATATCCAGACCAAGGCGCGAATTTTCCGGAACCAACAGCCCTTTGACTGGGCGATCGTGCAGAGCGAAGCGTTGGCACAATTGCGGGCGCTCAATCTGCCCGTGCCCGCCAAAGTCATCACGTTCAGCGCCAATAACCGGCGGGCTGACATTTTTCTGGACCGCGGCCTGATCGTGAGCCGCCTCGATGATTGGGCGGGCCCATTGCTTGACATGGACCACTGCAAGATTCGCGGTCCGCACAATGCTGAGAGCCTGATGGCAGCTTTGGCGGTGGGACGCGTTCTGCGCCTGCCGCTCGATCAAACGGCCGAGGCGCTGAAAAATTACGAGCTGCCCCCACATCGCTCGGAGTTGGTGGCCGAGGTTAACGGAGTGAAATTCATTAACGATTCCAAATCGACCAACGTCGGTGCATTGCACCGCGCCTTGCTTTCAATTCCAGAAGGTCGCGCCGGCGAAGCCAATGTCTGGCTGATCGCGGGTGGACGCGACAAACGCTTTGATTTTCACGACATCGGGCCGCTCCTTTCGCAACGGGTTAAAGGGGCATTTCTGATCGGGGAAGCGCGCGAAAAAATTCGCGCCGCTTGGAGCCTGTTTACTCCTTGCACGCTGGTGGATTCGTTGTTAGAAGCTGTATCGGAAGCGACGAAATTAGCTTCTGCCGGAGATATAATTTTACTTTCACCTGCTTGTTCAAGTTTTGACCAATTTCGCGGCTATCAACATCGGGGTGAAGTGTATCGACGCGCGGTGGCCGATTGGGGCCGCACCACGGATAGTGGTGAGGCTTCCGGCGACCACCAGAAAGTGGCTGCAATAACCGAAAATGAAGCAAGCCGCCAGCGGCTTGAGAAAAATTAGTCCGTTATCCCTAAATTTGCTTCGGGGTTTTTTGAGGGAAAACCCCGGGGCAAAAAAAATAAATCACCTCAAAATAAACGCTTAACGCCAAACAAAATGAATACTCCAAATCCGCTCGTGCCGAAGGGTTCCATCCCGTCGCGGGGCAAGTCCACCGTTCGCATCGCTTTCTTCACCATCGCCGCCATCCATGTCGTCTTCATCGGCGGCCTGCTCATGCAAGGTTGCAAGAAGCCGGAAAACAAAGCCCTCGTGGAAGAGACCAACAACACGCCGCCCCCGCTGATGCCTTACACCAACGATCTGGCCGCGACGGACACCAACCTCGCCGCTCCCACCGTCCCCGCCACCGCCAGCAATGCTGTCGCGCACCCGCCGGAACCGACAACCGCCGAACCCGCACCCACTGGGGCGAGCCGGGAATATGTCGTTGCCAAAGGCGACTCCTTTTCGACCATTGCGAAAAAAATGCACGTCTCCGTCAAGGCGATCGAGCAGGCCAATCCCGGCGTGATTTCGAGCAAGTTAAAGGTGAATCAGAAATTGCAACTACCCGACTCCAGCAGCGCGAGTCCCACCGCTTCGGCGACTTCTTCTTCTACCACAGGACCGGCGGAAAGCGGTGACACGACGATCTACGTGGTCAAGGCGGGCGACATGCTGGAAAAAATTGCGCGCACGCACAGCACCACTTCCAAGGCCATCATGCGGATGAACAATTTAAAAACCACGATGATCAAGCCGGGGCAGAAATTGAAGCTTCCGGCCAGCAAAGCACCCAGCAGCGGACCCGTTGCAGGCTCCAGCTATGTCACCCCATTGCCGTCCGGTGCCGCAGCCAAATAATTCTCCGGGACGCCGGGTTTCCTCAGCCCGGCGTCCATTTAATTTCAGCAAGATCCCTGCTAAAAAACCAATGGAGCCTGAATCCTGGAAATCAGAACTCGGAACGCCTGCCCGTTCCGCGTTCGATGCCCCGGCCTTCGCGTTAAAATGAAGCTTGCGACCTCCACTCTGATCTTCTGCGTCGCATCGCTATTGTCCCTTGGGATGGTCGTTCTTTACAGTTCGAGCACCTCCGAATTCGGCGCCGACTTTCTCCTCAAGCAACTGGTCTGGTGCGCAGTGGGATTGACCGGGGCGACGATTGCTGCCGTTCTCGACTACAATCACCTGAAAAAGTTTTCTTTGATTTTTTTTGGCCTGGCGGTGGTGCTCCTTGTTCTGGTTTGGTCGCCCCAAATCGGGTTCCGGGTCAAAGGCGCTTCCCGTTGGATCGGCCACGGAGGTTTTCGGTTTCAATCTTCAGAGTTTGCGAAAATCGCTTTGATTATTTTCGTGGCGCATTACGGCGAACGCTACCAGCGGCAGATGGGAAGTTTATGGCGCGGCCTGGTCGTGCCGGGAATTTTTATCGCGGTAATTCTGGCGCTGATTTTCCCGGAGCCGGACCGGGGTTGCACCGTCCTCCTGGCAATGGTTTCAGTCACGATTCTTGTCATCGCGGGCGCACGCGCGAAATTCCTGGTCCCGCCCGTGATCATCGCGGTCATCGGTTTGGCGTTTTCGCTCATGAATGACTCGATGCGCCTGAACCGGATTGTCGCGTGGATTCATCCGGAGCAATCGAAGGAAGGCGCCGGTATGCAGGCGTATCAATCCATGATCGCGCTGGGCTCGGGCGGCTGGACCGGATTGGGCCTCGGAAACGGCCGGCAAAAACTGGGGTTCATCCCGGAGCACCATACCGATTTTATTTTTTCGATCATTGGTGAGGAACTCGGCTTGATCGCCACCATCGCCGTCGTGGTCGTTTTCATTTTGTTCATCATTTGCGGGATTGTGATTTCCTCGCGGGCTCGTGACACGTTCGGCTTGCTGCTCGGCTCAGGGATAACTTTTCTGATTGGCTTCCAGGCCTTCATCAATATCGGTGTGGTCACCAGCACTCTGCCGAATAAAGGAATGCCGCTCCCGTTTATCAGCTATGGCGGTTCGAATCTGATCATCAGGCTCTTTGCGGTCGGTCTGCTCGTGAGCGTCGCGCGCCACGCGCTGGAGCCCGCCGCCCGAAAACCCAATCCGTTCGAGGGGGAAATGACTTCCCCGCAACTGACCTGATGCAACGGACCACATCAACTCCCTTCGTGGCCATCGCTTGCGGCGGCACGGGTGGACATCTTTTCCCGGGTCTCGCGGTGGCCGAGGAATTGATCCGCCGGGACTGTGACGTGATGCTTTTGATTTCACCCAAGGAAGTCGATCAACAGGCCGTCAAATCAGCCTTCGGCATGGAAGTCGTGACTTTGCCCGCCGTCGGTTTGACGCGCGGAGGCGTCCTGGGATTTGCCGGCGGGTTCCGCAAATCACTTCGCGCCGCCAAAGAATTGTTTCGCAAGAAACCTCCCCAAGCCGTTCTCGCAATGGGCGGATTTACCAGCGCGCCGCCGATTCTCGCGGGCAGCAAGTTCGGTGCGAAAACTTTTCTCCACGAATCCAACACCATCCCGGGCCGGGCCAATCGCTGGCTGGCGCATTTCGTGGACGAGGCGTTTGTCTATTTTCACGAAGCTTCCGGGCGGATGAGCATTGCCCGCGCGCAGGTTACGGGCATGCCGGTGCGCTCGCAATTCACCGAGCCGATCGATCTCGCCTCGGCGCGAATGTCGCTCGGTTTGCAGCCGGAGAATCCAGTTTTGCTTGTGATGGGAGGAAGCCAGGGCGCGAGCGGAATCAACGACCTGGTCCTAGCAGCGTTGCCCACGCTGGCGGCGCGCGCGCCGGAACTTCAGTTCCTTCACCTGACAGGCGCGAACGATTTTGATAAAGTTCAATCAGCTTACACCGCGCAAAAAAGGAAAGCAGTGGTGCGCCCGTTTCTGACGGAGATGGAGCTCGCGCTCGGCGCGGGCACTCTGGCGGTGAGCCGCTCGGGCGCTTCTTCGCTGGCAGAACTGGCGGCAGTGGGGCTTCCGGCAATTCTCGTTCCCTACCCAGGCGCCACCGATAATCATCAGTACTACAACGCGCTGGCTTTCGTCGAATCCGGCGCAGCCAGAATGTTTGAGCAGTCGAGCGCGACGCCCGAACATGTCTCGCACCTGATTCTCGAATTGCTCGCGAGTGAAAAAGACCGCGCCTCGATGCGGCAGGCGCTGGACCCGTGGTTTTCCCCCGACGCCGCGGGCAGGATCGCCGAACGGATCATGGCTTCATTGGCGGAGCCCAGTTCCCGGAATTCTCGCGAAAATATTTCCCGGCACAGCGAGGATTCAGCGCGCGCCCTCGACCGGATAAAATCAGAGGTGATCCGTGCTTGAAGCGGCTGCCATGACCAACGAACAGCATCTGGCGGAATTGCGGGAAAAACTTTTGCCCGGGACGCTTATGCGACTGAACGAGCCGCTCGCCAAAAGAACCA
>JBDSIW010000193.1:0-3039 GCA_039917795.1 Verrucomicrobiota bacterium
AAAAAAAATCACTCGTGTCATGGTACATGAAGGAAAAAAAATGGTGGAGTTTCATCGGCGGCAAGGATAGCGAGGGGGCGGAGAACTTTCAATCGGTTTGTCCCGGGAATTTATGAAGCCATTCCACCACTTCACCCGCCGCACCTTCCAGAATCCATGGATTGAAAATCCAAAACTTCGTTCCTCGAATTTTTCGGTCTTTCATTTTTTAAATCAGTTTAACGGCGATTCGGGCGGGACGCCCGAATCAGCACAGTTTGCTTCCTTCGCCCTGTGCAAAAATCTTTTTTGTCGCGACCACCCCTGTAATCTCGGCGCGTGTTTCTGAATTGGATACTGGGCTCGCTCGCCGCCTTGAGTTGCGCGTTGACGCTTTGGCAATGGCTCGCCGCGCGCCGTTTCCCTCTGCATCGACGCACTGCCAACGGAACGTTTTCTCCCGCCGTTACTTTGCTCAAGCCCCTCAAAGGCCGCGACGCCGGGAGCGAGGAGTGTCTTCGCAGCTGGCTGACCCAGGATTATTCCGCGCCGATCCAGATATTATTTGGAGTCGCGGCGGCGGACGATTCAGTCTGCGAGCTGGTGGAAAAACTGATTGCCGAGCATCCTTGCGCCAACGCAAAACTTGTCCATTGCGGCGAATCGCTTGGACCCAACGCGAAGGTTTCAACCCTGATTCAATTGGAGCGTCTTGCTCAAAATGAATTTCTAATCATCAGCGACGCCGATGTGCGGGTGCCGAAGGATTTTCTCGCGAACATGGTACAACCGCTCGAAAATTCCGAAGTCGGCCTGGTGAATTGTTTCTATTGCCTCCCCAATCCTTCCACGCTGGCGATGCAATGGGAAGCCATCGCGATCAACGCCGATTTCTGGAGCCAAGTGTTGCAGGCGCGGACCTTGAAGCCGCTGGATTTCGCGCTCGGCGCGGTGATGGCGACGCGAAAAAGCGGGTTGAAGGAAATCGGCGGATTTGAATCGTTGGCGGATGTTCTGGCTGACGATTATCAGCTCGGTAATAAAATTGCACGGAGCGGGAAACGAATCGTTCTTTCGCCAGTGGTGGTCGAATGCCTCGAACCGCTGATGAACTGGAAAAGGGTCTGGGCGCATCAATTGCGCTGGGCGCGAACGATTCGCGTCTGCCAGCACGTGCCGTTTTTTTTCAGCATCCTCAGCAACGCGACGCTTTGGCCCCTCCTCTTTACGTCCGCACTTTTGGCGGAGCATCATCGCATTTGGTTCGTACCGATCTCGATTTTCCTGCCCTTGCGAATCCAGGCCGCACTCAAGATGCAGGAATGGCTCACGCGCAATTCGCGTCATTACGCCTGGTTCTGGCTGGTGCCGATCAAGGATTTGTTGAACGCGGCGATCTGGCTGCTGGCATTTGCGGGCAACACGATTGAATGGCGCGGGGAAAAATTTCGCGTCCACGGCGGTGGAAAATTACTTCCACTGGAAAAGTAAAAGATCTCCAGTCATCAACGTGTTTTAATGAACGACTTTTGGCGGAGAAAGGTTCACGGCTGAAATTTCGTGGTTTCAGCTTTTCCCTGACTGGAACGTGAGGTCAAACAATGCGGGTATTCAGGGCTGGCCCGATTTCGGATCAGCATATTTTCGGTTAGGGTTTTGCAGTGCTCTCAGGTAAGAATAATTACCAGACAACCAACACGCGGAAATTATCCATGAAAAAGAATAAAGCGTCTGACACGATGGAAATCCCGGAGGACTCGACCAACCAAATTGAGCTTTCCAGCCCCAGTAATCGAACTTCCCCGCAGCGCCTTCCCCTCGCGCCTTCCCAGAACGGAAGAAAAAAGCCGATTAAAAATAATGGGGAAGACGAAGGCATGGGCGTTCGGGATTCAAAGCAGATTTTGAAAGCGTTGATCGCCCTGAAAAAGGGCGATTTTTCCGTACGCCTTCCGTTGGAATGGTCGGGCACCGAAGGTAAGGTCTCCGATATCTTCAATGAGTTGGCTGAGTTGATGGAAAACTCCACATCGGATTTGAACCGCATCAGCCGTGTGGTCGGGCGCGAGGGGAAAATCACCGAACGTCTTTCGTCCGGCAACGTCACCGGTGCATGGGCCGAGCGGGTTGATTCCGTCAACACCCTGATCAATTACCTGGTCCACCCAATTTCGGAAACGGCGCGCGTGATCGGTGCCGTGGCGAAAGGCGATCTTTCCCAGAATATGGCGATCGAAATCCAAGGCAGAAAACTGGAAGGCGAATTTTTGCGCACCGCCAAAACGGTCAATACGATGGTGGATCAACTCGCAGCGTTCGCCTCTGAAGTGACGCGCGTGGCGCGCGAAGTCGGTACCGAAGGAAAACTCGGTGGACAAGCGAAAGTCAAAGGCGTGGCCGGAACCTGGAAGGATTTGACCGACAACGTGAACCTGATGGCGTCGAACCTCACGTCGCAAGTGCGTAACATCGCGACGGTGACAACCGCTGTGGCGACGGGCGACTTGACCAAGAAAATCACGGTCGATGTGAAGGGCGAATTCCTTGAGTTGAAAGATACGATCAACACGATGGTGGACCAGTTGCGCTCGTTCGCTTCTGAAGTGACGCGCGTGGCGCGCGAAGTCGGAACCGAAGGAGAACTCGGGGGACAGGCAAAAGTCGAAGGCGTCTCCGGAACCTGGAAGGATTTGACGGACTCAGTGAATTTCATGGCGTCGAACCTCACCGCACAAGTGCGTAACATCGCCGCGGTGACCACGGCTGTGGCCAACGGCGATCTTTCCAAGAAAATCACGGTCAACGTCAAAGGCGAAATTCTCGAATTGAAAAACACCATCAACACGATGGTGGATCAGCTTTCGTCGTTTGCCTCAGAAGTGACCCGCGTGGCACGGGAAGTCGGCACGGAAGGAAAATTGGCCGGGCAAGCGGACGTGAAAGGTGTCGCCGGGACGTGGAAGGATTTGACGGATTCGGTGAACTCGATGGCTGGCAACTTGACGGCGCAGGTTCGTAACATCGCGGAGGTGACGACGGCTATCGCAAACGGTGATTTGT
>JBDSIW010000194.1:0-4333 GCA_039917795.1 Verrucomicrobiota bacterium
TAATCAATTCGGCGTCACCGCGATATTATCAATGAACACGCGCTGGTCTTGCGGGGAAAAACCAAACAAACCAGGTGACCCGTTCTGGTGCGCGGTTTTGTGGGCCAGTTCCATCGACCATTTATCCGGCTCTGCCTCATCTTTTTTCCATGCTTTCGCCCGCACGACTCCCGAGCCATCCTGCGCCACATCAACCCGAACTTTCAACCGATACCAGGCATTCGGTTTCCAATTAAAATCGGATAGCTCGCGGATTCGTTCGAAGTTGGAACTGATTTCCAGCTTTTGTTCATTCCCTTTCAGCACCACGAAATAGCGCTCGCAGATCAACCCTACCTCGGACATTTTCAGCACTTTTGCGCCGCGCATTTTGCCTTCGCTCATTACGTCGGCTTCAATGGTGTAATTTTTCGTGTTTGGATCGCCCATGAAAACTGTGGCGCGCTGGAAGAATTTATTGTCCACCGTTTTCGTCAGGACTTTGCTGCCATCTTTATCGCGAATATCAAACTTGAATCGCGCGCCAATCCAAGGCAGCGGTGGATAGGCAAATGCCGTCGGCTGCTCGATTTCGTTCGTGGTCGTTTCCGTGAGTTTGGCCCACTCGAAATCCTGTTTGATCGGGAGGTAAGGCAAAATGCGGCCGCGAATTGTTCCTTTCAAATCGCCCAGCGTCGCTTGGAATGCGCCGGCCGATGGGGCGGAATTCGTCTCGGCTTCCAATTCCCCTTCGTTGTTGAACTTGGCGTTCATGGTCGCTTTAACTTTCGCGGTCGGCGGAATGAACGACGCCCACTTCACCGATTTCGCATCCTTGATTTCATTCACAGTGAATCCATTGGCGTCGAGTGAACGAACGCGAAAAGTTTCCGACTGAGCCGGGCGCATTAAAACTTCGGACGGAATAATCTGCAACTGTGTTGCGGCACCCGGTGCCGGCCATTTTTCAGGAGCGGCTTCGGCCGGCAAACCGCTGTTGTTTCCTTTTTTGCCAAATGCGTAGAGATGCCGCGTCGTTTGCACGTAAACTTTTCCATTATAGGCCGTCGGCGTGCCGAAACAGCTTCCGTCCAACGCAACGTGCGCGAGAATTTTTCCTTCCGTATCGCCGGGTTGAATGATGTAAAACGCGCCGGTCGTTCCTGCTTCACCGCGGTCTGTTTTGCTCGCCGGATCGTCCAGCATCGGCACGTAAAGCTTTCCATCGGCGAAAATCAGCGCGGCGTTTCGTTGTTCAATCCCGAGCTTCATGTGCCAAAGAATTTTTCCGCTGGCCGCATCCACCGCATTCAAATCGCCTTTCTCAGTCACGACATAAATCCGGTCGCCCACCAGGATCGGCGAGCTCGAGGAAGTGGAAAGTTCCGCTGCCCAAAGTTGCGCGGACGCCCGTTCGACGACCACCGGTGCGGAGGCGGCATTGGTGGGAGAGACGTTTGGAATCTTGAGCGCAATCATTTGGCCCGGTTCGTAAGGCGTTCCGTAAATCGCGATGATTTTGTCATCATTGTGAACGAGCAACGTGGCGTTGATGCCGGCTTTGAACACGGGTATCCGCCAAATCGGCTCGCCCGTCCGCGCGTTCCCGCAGACCACGCTGCCGTCGCCCGTGGCCGAGTAGAACACGCGTTTGCCCCCGAGAAATGTCAGGTACGGATGTGAAAACGAATTGTCTTTCGGCCGGTCGCCGGGGCTGGACGACCAAACCAGCGCGCCGGATTTTTTATCGAAGGCGTAAAAACGATCACCGGCCGGCCCGTTCGCGCCCCAGTTCGCGGTGATGCCGCGCGTGATCACGAGATCGCCATCGATCACGGGCGATGCGGTGCGGCTGTTCGGGAAGGTGAGTCGGCCAAATTCTTCCATCAAGGAATGTTCCCAAAGAGGTTTTCCGTCCGCCGTGAACGCGGCGAGGATTCCTTGCGTGCCTTGCATATAAACATTGCCCGTTTCCGGATCGACCGCGGGGCTGGACGTGGCGTAGCGCAGATAAATCGTGTCGCTAAGGAAATCATTGTAGAGCTTTCCCCAGAGCTTCTTTCCCGTCTCGGCGTCAAAACAGGCAACGCCTTCCTGGAGATTAGGGTCCACGGCCCCGCCGACGTATCCGACGATATAGACTTTCCCATTCGCGACCACGGGCGTCGATTGCCCGGGAAAATCAGCGATCCAGAGCGGATTCTTGGCGTCAATCGTGTCCGGGAGATTTTTTTCCAGCGACATGCCGTTTTGCTGCGGGCCGCGCCAATTGAGCCAGCCTCGAACCGGCGCAGCGCGGAGTGAAAGGGAACAGGTTAGAAATATCCCGCAAAGGCCAGCGATTCGACGAATGTTCGAGTTCATTTTTTTCTCAAGGTTTGTCCAGTCGTGCCGACCTTGCCTCGGCCAATCGTGTCCCGGCTGCGGCAAATTTTCGTCCTGACGAACAAGTTTCCTTCCCAACGTTCAGGCACTATTCTACAACATCGCAGGCGACGCAACCCAAATGCTACCTACACGTATTATCGAATGCTTTGTGCAAAAAACAGATCGCAAAGTTGTTCCACGACTAGATCGCATCGCGAAGGGAATGTCTAAAATTAAAAAAGAAAATTGCAGCCTGATGAAATTTAAAGCGATAGCCAACGGAGGCTGGGTTGCGCCGGATCATTTCTGATTCACTGATTGTGCCGAAAATTCCGACTAAAAAAATGGAGTTGCCACTGGATGCCCCGGAGCGGAAGCGGCTGCCGATTCTCCTCCGCCGGGCCTGGTATGGATTGAACCAGTCGTTTCGCCGCCGCATCGCGCACACGAAAGTTACGCCGGACCAATTCACCGCGATGCGCACTTTGCTGGAACACGAAGGGGAGGGGTTGACGCAAAGCGATCTGGCCAAAAGCATGGCGAGCGACCCGAACACCATTGCCGCGCTGGTGGAGCGCATGGAGAAGAACGGGCTCGTGCAGCGCCACACCCATGAGAAGGATCGGCGCGCCTATCGCTTGCGCCTGAGGCCCGCGGGAAAATTGAAGTACGAGGAAGTGCGCGAAATCGCCCTCTCCTTGCAAACCGACCTTTTGTCGGCGCTGCCGGAAGGGAAACGCGAAGAATTTCTGCAATGCCTGGCGAAGGTGGGAGACGCGTGCGTTGCGGCGGCGGGCAATTCCTCCCGCCCTGTTGACACAGAATGAAACAGCTCCGTACAATCCTTCATCTTGCGGCGGCTTCGGCATCCCGAGGACATCTTGAACCTGATTGGCGAAATGAAATGGCGCGAGCGAGGAGGGCTGCAATGACCCGCCAAGTGCTGCCTGTATGAAAGAATCCAAGGCCAAATTTGAGACCTCGGTCGAAATGTTGATCGAGGTGCGACGCAAGGAGGCGCTACTCAAGGCGGGGGCGTTGCAGGACGCAATTTTCAACAGCGCCAATTTTTCCAGCATTGCCACCGACGAAAAAGGCGTCATTCAGATTTTCAACGTGGGTGCCTAACGCATGCTTGGCTACACGGCTGCCGAGGTGTTGAACAAAATCACTCCGGCTGACATTTCAGATCCGCAAGAGTTGGTGGCGCGCGCGAAGGCGTTGAGCGCCGAGCTTGGAACAACCATCAAACCCGGTTTCGAGGCGTTGGTTTTCAAGGCGTCGCGCGGCATCGAGGACATCTACGAACTGACTTACGTTCGCAAGGACTTGAGCCGTTTTCCGGCGATGGTTTCCGTTACGGCTTTGCGCGACGACCAGGGCGCGATCATCGGTTACCTGCTTATCGGCACTGACAATTCCGCGCGCAAACGGGCGGAGGAGGCGTTGCTAAAAGCAGGGGCGCTGCAAAGTGCCATTTTCAACAGCGCGAATTTTTCCAGCATCGCGACGGACGAAAAAGGCGTGATCCAGATCTTCAATGTGGGTGCCGAGCGCATGCTTGGTTACGCGGCGGTCGAGGTGCTGAACAAGATTACTCCCGCAGATATTTCAGATCCGCAGGAACTGGTGGCGCGGGCAAAAGCGCTGAGCGCTGAGCTCGGCACAACGATCAAGCCGGGTTTCGAGGCGCTGGTTTTCAAGGCCTCGCGCGGGATCGAGGACATTTACGAGCTGACCTACATTCGCAAGGACGAAAGCCGCTTTCCCGCGATGGTATCGGTCACCGCCTTGCGCGACGGCCAGGGCGGGATCATCGGCTATCTCCTAATCGGCACGGACAATTCCGCGCGCAAGCAGATTGAAGCGGAGCGGTTGTTGCTCGATCAACGTTTGCGCGACCAGCAATTTTACACACGTTCGCTGATCGAATCGACCATTGACGCATTGATGACCACCGACCCGCGCGGCATCATCACCGATGTCA
>JBDSIW010000195.1:0-4603 GCA_039917795.1 Verrucomicrobiota bacterium
ATCGTCAAGACCGCTCACTCCTTCCGCCCGGAGCAATGCAGACTTCCCGATCTTCAATTCTTTTCCCGCGACCCGACCCGACACGCCGCCTCCCGTGATGGAACGAAAATTTGCAACCGGTTCAAACGCGAGCGCTTTTTCTTTGGCGTGATTGACGATGGCGGCGGCCAGCGGATGTTCGCTGCTTTGCTCGAGGGAGGCGGCGAGGCGCAACAGTTCCTGCTCATCAATTCCTTCAACCGCAACCAGGCTCATGAGTCGAGGTTTGCCTTCGGTGAGCGTTCCCGTTTTATCGACGACGAGTGTCGTGATTTTTTCAAGGCGCTCAAGGGCTTCGGCGCTTTTCATGAGCACACCTTCTTGAGCACCGCGACCCACCCCGACCATGATCGACATCGGAGTCGCCAGACCGAGCGCGCAGGGACACGCAATAATCAGAACTGCGACCGCGTTCACGATGGCGTAAGCCAGGCGCGGCTCTGGACCAAGCCACATCCAGAGTGCGAAAGTCAAAGCGGCGGCCGCCAAAACCGCGGGCACAAAAATCCCTGCCATCTTGTCCACGAGTCCCTGAATTAGGGCGCGACTGCGTTGCGCCTCGGCCACCATGTTCACGATTTGGGCGAGCATGGTGTCGCTGCCGACTCGTTCCGTGCGCATCACGAAGCTGCCGGTCCCATTGACAGTGCCTCCAGTAACTTTGTCGCCACTCTTTTTTTCCACGGGCAACGCTTCACCGGTGATCATCGACTCTTCCACGCTGGAGTGACCTTCCGTGACCACTCCATCGACCGGCACTTTTTCGCCGGGTCGCACGCGCAACAGCTCTCCAGCGCGAACCTGCTCCAGTGGAATTTCTTCGTCGCCCGCCGGGCCCACCCGCCGCGCCACCGGGGGTGCAAGATCCAGCAGTGCCTTGATCGCGCTGCCGGTCCGGCTGCGCGCGCGCAACTCCAACACCTGCCCCAGCAACACGAGAACAACTATGACGGCCGCTGCTTCAAAATAAATTCCAACCGCGCCATGGATTCTCATGGCCGGTGGGAAAATGCCCGGCGCCAGCATTGCCACCGCGCTGTAGAGGTAAGCAGTGCCCACGCCGATCGCGATCAAGGTGAACATGTTTAAGAGGCCCGTGACGAAGGAACGACCGCCGCGCCGGAAAAACGGCCAGCCCGCCCAGAGCACAACGGGCGTTGAGAGCGCGAATTGAACCCAACGCGACGTTGTCCCCGCAACCCAGGATTCATGGGCGAGCGACGGGACCAGATGCGCCATAGCCAGGATGAAAACCGGCAGCGCGAGAGCGGCACCCACCCAGAATCGCCGCGTCATATCCCGCAGTTCCGCGTCGCCCTCATCATCGTGGGACGTCGCGACGGTTTTCGGCTCCAGCGGCATTCCGCACTTGGGACAATCTCCCGGACGATCCTGCTCGACCTCTGGGTGCATCGGGCAGGTGTAAATCGTTTTTCCCGCCGGAGTCCACGAAGGGTTTCGCTCCAGGGCCATCCCGCATTTTGGACAATCACCGGGCCGGTCGGATGCAACGCCTGGGCACATCGGGCAAAAATATTTTGCAGCGCTCGACGGCTTGACCACTTCGTGAGCCTCGTGGCTGGCGCAACAAGAGTGCGCCTTTTCAGGTTCGGGTTTCGATTTCGCGCTTCCACAGCACGATGACTCCTTCTCCGTGGAACAACAATCGTGTTTCGTTTCCGTCGGTGAGAACAAGATATTCTGAAGGGGCTGCCGGCTGAATTTTTGGCGGCAATGCTCGCTGCAAAAATAAAAAGTTTCGCCGCCTCGCTTCGTTGAACGAGCGGAAGACTCGTCCACCTTCATTCCGCAAATCGGATCTACTTTCATGAATTCCTCCTTTTCTGCACGACTGGAACGCTGGATCGCGCCCGGTGCCTGGCCGGCGGAACTTCCCCGGCTGGTTCGCAATTGCAGTCTGCGCAGCCGCGTGTCGCGCCCAACTGGCAGGTTTCCAGTAAACGTTTTTTTAGTTGTTGCCGCGAACGATGAAGACGCACTTTTAAATTGCCCGGCGTGATTCCGAGGCTGGCCGCAACCGCTCCGGTGGGTTGGCCGTCGAGATCAACCCGGTTAAGTACATCTGCGTATTCGGTTCTGAGCGTCGGCAAAAGTCGCCGCAAACATCCGCACACGACGCTTTCCGCTTCTGCGCCTGGCTCGCGCTCCAGTTCGAGAGCAAATCGTTCCAGCGCCTTCGCTTGCGTGGCTTTTTTGCGATAAAGGTCCGTGATGGCGTTTCGCAGGATGCGATAAAACCATGCCACTAGATTTTCGTCGTCGCGCAAGTTGTCTGCGGCGCGAAACGCTTTTAATAGAGCGTCCTGCACGACGTCTGCCGCCAGTTCCCGATCGCCGAGCCGGCTCTGGGCGAATCCGCGAAAGGCCGCAAGGTTCTCGGTGAGAACCTCGCGAAGGTGATCCGTCCTGGTGGTGGAATAATTATTTTTCATTTCTACCTCTGCCAACGATTGGGCGCTCCATAGGTTACACCTGAATGCGATTTTACGAATCGTGTTTGCGGACGGGATCATTCTGGCGCGTTGAAAGATAAAGGCCAAGGGCGGTGTGGGCGCATCTCAGTTTCTTACACGGAACAAATCCGTTTGTTGTCCCGGAGGGACAATCGAGCCCGGCGTTTCAACGCCGGGTCGTGGTAAAAAAACAGAATGAGTCCCGCAGGGACGGCTGGAAAAGACATGGCCCGCGAGGTTGATGTTTCACTCTCATCCGTCCCTGCGGGACTTTTAACTTTCCCCACGCCAACCCGGCGGTGGAAACGCCGGGCTAGGGTCAAACGTCCCTCTGGGACGAATGGATGTCTGCAAGAAACCGAGATGCGCATGTGCGGTGTGACTTGTCCTCTTTTCCCTTGTTGTGTTTCGGCGCTTTCCGCATCTTCTGCGAATGCCGGAACGCGTGATCTCAGACGTATTGACCAAGCCTGATGCCGCTTTGGAGATGACGCTGCGGCCATCGCTTTTCTCGGATTTCACCGGACAGGCCAAGGTCAAAGAACGCCTCGAAATCGCCGTGCAAGCCGCCAAGCAACGGGGCGAAGCCATTGACCACATTCTGCTCAGCGGCCCGCCCGGTTTGGGAAAAACCACCCTCGCCAACATCATTGCCAAGGCAATGGGGACGAATATGAAATCCACCTCCGGTCCGACCATTGAAAAGGCGGGCGACCTCGCGGGCCTGCTCACGAACCTCGAGGAAGGTGATGTGCTGTTCATTGACGAAATTCATCGCCTGCAAAAAACGATTGAGGAATATCTCTACCCTGCGATGGAGGATTTCAAACTCGACATCATCATCGACCAGGGGCCGAACGCGCGCAGTGTTCGACTGAATCTTCCGCGCTTCACGTTGATTGGCGCGACGACGCGAAGTGGTTTGCTGACCGCGCCGCTGCTCACGCGCTTTCCGATTCGCGAACGCGTTGATTACTACCACGCGGAGCAGCTTGAGAAAATTGTCACTCGCTCGGCGAATTTGCTTTCCATTGAAATCGAGGAACAAGGCTCGAAGGAAATTGCTCGCCGGAGCAGGGGCACGCCGCGAATCTCAAACAATTTGCTGCGCCGTGTTCGCGATTACGCGCAAGTCCGGGGAGATGGCCGGATCACCGCGCAAATCGCCGACCAAGCGCTCGCGATGCTGGAAATCGACCAAAATGGCCTCGACGAGATGGACAAGAGAATCCTTGAAGCCATCATCGTGAAATTCGGCGGCGGACCGGTGGGGCTTGGTTCGCTGGCCGTCGCGGTCGGCGAAGAATCGGACACGTTGGAAGAAGTCTATGAGCCGTATCTGATCATGGAAGGCTATCTGAATCGCACGTCGCAAGGCCGCGTCGCGACGGAGTTGAGTTACAAGAAACTCGGCCTGAAACCAATGGCTGGAAATCAGACGAAGCTGTTTTGACTAAAGCGGTCAAAGTGAAAAAAGCACGGAGTAAAACGATGGTCTGTCCACATTGCCAAAATACTGTGCCGGAAGATTTTTCCGGAGCGCATTGTCCGTTCTGCGAAAAGGACCTGGCCGGGCAGGGACGTTCATTGATGGATGGGTCGATGCCGAAACAACATAAGTTTCGCTGGCCTTATTTTTTCGCCGTTATGCTTGCACCCGTTTTGCTAACAATCCTTTCCGCTCTCCTTTCCAAAGAAGGCAGTTTCGCAGTTGGGATCGCACTATTGGGAGGAAGCGTTTCCGGAATTGTTGGCGGCGCAATGTTGGGTCGAGAGTTTGGAAAAACCCGCGCGCTTAAAATTACTCTCAGCATTGTCTTTGCGATAATTATGGTCGTGGTTGGTGTGGGCATGAATTGTTTTGGTTGCCTGGTCAGCGGGTACAAAATCGAAATGTGATGAAGAAATGCTGACTCATAGCTTATCAACTGCCTTGAAGTTCACTGACGAATTGCTCAAACGAAGCACTTCGCGCTGTCCGACGTGTCACGCTGCTTGTCCTGCGGAAGTCTGGCGCAGGGGAGGAATTCCATCGAAGGTTTTTCTGAAACGCACTTGCCCCGAACATGGCGAAGCGAGCGTGTGTATCG
>JBDSIW010000196.1:0-9421 GCA_039917795.1 Verrucomicrobiota bacterium
AACCAATAGCCGACCCATTCAGCCGTTGTATCTCGGTCACGCGGCATCATGGGTCGATTACAGCCACGGGATTCGCCTGGTTCAAAAACAAATGCGGGTGAACGGCGATTCGAAAACGGTCGCAGAAGTTCTGTCCGATCCTGAAACCGCAGCCTTGCTCAGTGACGAAGGCCCGCTTCAATCAACCAAATATCATTTCGAAAAGTTTCCCAAGGCCTTTCCCGCGCCTTCGCTTCCGCTGGTCTCGACCAATATCGTTGCGGGACAATTTCAGAAATCCGCCTCGTTCAATGAACAAACCCTGCAACTCCTCCTGGATCATGACGTCCGGGTTTTGATCAACGCGCCTTCCGCGAAGGAAATGAATCCGTCAAAAAAAATGAGTTTGGTTTTCTACGGATTACCCAACGGCAATTCGATTGAGCAAACTATCGGCAAGAAAACCAACACCAATGACGATTGGCATTTCAATATCCAGCATATCGGCGCGCAAACGCGATTTCTCCGCGCCCGGTTGACGAATGAAACCATCGTCGTCGTTTACCTGGAAAATTCGCTCAAATCGTGGCCAGTCTGGCGATAACAATTCGGCGACAAAGCGATCCTGGAAATTGTCGGAAAAGTGGAGGATCGGTTCGAGGCGTTCGCGCCCAGGATCATCCTGAGCAGCCACAGTGGCGGCGGCAGCTTCATTTTCGGCTATTTGAATTCACTCGATAAAATTCCGGCCGACATCGAGCGAATCTCATTTCTCGATAGCAATTATGGGTATGAAACCGCGCTCCATCGCGACAAGCTGGCGGCCTGGTTGAAAAGTTCCGAGCAACATTTCCTGACCATTCTTGCTTATCACGATGATATTGCGCTGCTCAATGGGAAGACCTTTGTCAGCGCGGCGGGTGGAACTTGGGGAAAAAGCCAACTGATGAAGAAGGATTTTGAACCGCTGTTCCATTTCTCAGGGAAAGTTTCGCCTGAGTTTGAAACGTATTCCGCGTTGAATGGCCGGTTGCAAATCCTGCTGAAGGAAAATCCCGAGAAGAAAATCTTTCACACCGTTCAGGTTCAGAAAAATGGATTCATCCATTCATTGCAGATGGGAACTGCTGGGGACAGCAGCGGTTACGTTTATTTCGGTGAACCCGCTTATGAAAAGTGGATTGAACCGGAATGAAGTGATCCCCTGATCTATTTGTTGGCCTGGGCTTTGAGGTTAGCCAGCAAGACGGGCGGATAACCGTCGGCTGAGGCGCTCAGCGCCGCTGGCTTGCTCTGGCACCCTTGGAACAACAATCCAGTGAACAGAACCACGTGCGCCGCGATGATGACGAAAAAAATGGCTTTGATTCGCTCGCGACGGCGCTGATCGGCTCGCTGGAGACAAGGCGGAAGTTGGAATGGATTTGCCGTATTCACAATATCTGGAGCCGTGAAAAGCAGGGCCAATGCCACCCAACCCACGGCTCAGTTTTTCTAGCGAGGAAAGGAAGCGAGGTCGTAATTGCTGACTTTTTCCTGTCCTGCGGCAAGGCATCCTGTCTAATTCCTGAGTAAAAATGCCATTGGCGAGAACCTTTTTGCCCTTCATCGTTCGCTCGCGGACGACTCCAAACAAAATGTTTCTGAATGGGAAAACAAAGTTTCCAATTGCCTCCCCCGAATCGCACAATCCCGAGAGTCGGCATATTCCTGGAGCGGTGGGATTTTGTAGCTACCAACGCGAGGAGGCGGAAGCTCGGCGATGAAAGCGTTCGCGCACTCCACCTTCTTAAGTCGGCGGCTACCCTGGCAGTGGAATTCCCTGCCAGGATCTCAGCGGGTTTCCAGAATGAGAAAATGGCGGGTGAATAATTTTCATGGCAAAACCATTTGACGTTCGTTGCGTAAGAGTTTCCCTGTATTTTTTGCCAGTCCACACGCGGGTTCCCCTGAAATTCGGAGCCGAGACGGTGATCTCTGTCTCCTGCGCGCGAGTCCGGCTTACCGTCGTAGATCGCCAGGGAAAGAGCGCGGTCGGTTGGGGCGAAACCCCCCTGAGCGTGCAATGGGTTTGGCCCAGCAGCATTCCATACGAAGACCGCCATTCCCTCCTCAAACAACTTTCCGCCGAGATCGCGGAAGCCTGGTGTTCCTTTCCGGACTACGGCCACGCTGCGGAACTCGGGATTGATTTTCAGGAACACGTTCTTCCGAACCTGCTGGGGCGATTGAATCAAAACCGTGGCGGCATCGAACCCATCCCCTGGCTTGCAGCGCTGGTTTGTTGCTCGGCATTCGATATCGCTCTGCACGACGCGTATGGAAACCTCCACCAAATTCCGATTTATCATACCTACAATTCACACTGGATGAATCGTCCGCTCGATGAGTTTTTTAGTGGAGATGAACACCGGAAGAATTTTGCAGGAAAGTTTCCCGGTGATTTCCTCGTCCCCCGCCCCGTCCTGCAACTGCCCGCCTGGCACCTTGTCGGCGGACTCGATCCGCTCGATGGTTCAGAACTGACCGGTCACGAGCCGCGCGATGGCTATCCGGTTTTGCTGGAAGATTGGATCACGCGCGACGGCCTGAAATGCTTAAAGGTCAAATTGCGCGGCAACGATGCCCAATGGGATTTCCAACGCCTCGTCGAGGTGGGCCGGATCGCGTTTTCAATGAACGTGGAAGCGTTGAGCGCGGATTTTAATTGTACCGTAATTGATCCCTGCTACGTGAACAAAGTTCTTGACCGCCTGCTCAAAGACCATCCGCGCGTCCATCATGCGATTCTTTACGTCGAACAACCCTTTCCCTACGACCTGGAGAAGCACCGGATAGATGTTCACGAAGTGTCGGGGCGCAAACCCCTTTTCCTCGACGAGAGCGCGCATGACTGGCGGCTGGTAAAATTGGGGCGCGAACTGGGCTGGACCGGCGTCGCGCTCAAAACCTGCAAGACCCAGAGCGGAGCATTGTTGATGGCTTGCTGGGCAAAGGCCAACGGAATGAGTTTGATGGTGCAGGATCTCACGAACCCAATGCTGGCGCAGATTCCGCACGTCCAGCTTGCGGCAAACGTTGGTACGATTATGGGAGTGGAGACGAACGCCATGCAATTTTATCCGGAGGCATCGGCGGCCGAAGAGAAAGTTCACCCGGGCATTTACCGCCGGCGCAATGGCGTGATCAACCTTTCTTCCATTTGCGGCAGTGGCTTCGGATATCGTCTCGATGAGATCAAGCGAGCGTTGCCCCACCCCGTAGTGGAATTTGGAAAATAAGTTCTACCCGCCAATTTTCCTGAGCAGACTTTTGGCGCGGCGGACCCAAACCCGATCACGTTTCCGTTGAAATTTTGGAGCGTGCAAATCTTCCGCCAGCAACTCCTTCAACTCCACCCGCGCGAGGTTCTCCTCGCCTTTGGCCACATACAATTCCGCCAATTGCGCGCGCGCCCTTGCGTAGAGATTGTTCTGCAACACTTGTTGCCATGCCGAAACTGCCACATCGTTTTCGCCCAGAGCCATCAAGGTTTCCGCGTAGGCCATCAATGAAAAACTATAGTCATGCTTTGGATTTTCCCGGCAGACTTCCAGCAAAAGAGGCTTTGCTTCCTTCGGACGTTTTTGACGGAGCAAGGCCTGGCCCAGATGTGCGCGCGCATCGATGTCATCAGACTCCCGCTCCAGCGCGGCGCGATAACATTGTTCCGCCCTGGAAAACTTGCCCCGCCGGAAATAAACATCGCCCAGTTGAAAATGATGATGCGCCTTGTCGAGATGATAAATCTGCGCTTCGAGTTCCTTGATCCGCTGTCGGGTTCCAGCGCCGGGCAGCTCAAATCCTTGCGCGGCCGATCCGCCGCTCCCCCGATAAACGCAGAAGTAATAAAAACAGGCGCCGAACCCCGAGCCGATGAAGATGAAGAAAGCCCAAACCCATTCCTGTCGGCGGAGCGCGTCCACCAGCATCCAGATTTGGAACGGAACAAAAACCAAAAGCCACGGCTGGCTTAACCAAAATTCCAGGTCGGTGAGATGAGAAATAAATGACACGCTGAACGCCGCGACCCTACAAATTTTGAAGCCAATTGCGAGGAAAACTTTCCCGCCGCTTCCACTTTGCCCCTTGAAGTTTGCGGGCGCTTGGCTTACTTCTCCCGCGAATGGTCAGCGCCAACAAAACACTCGTTATCGTCCCGACTTATAACGAGCGGGAAAATCTTCCTCCCATGGCGCGGCGCCTCCTGACCCTTGAAGTGCCGGTCGATTTGCTGGTGGTGGACGATAATTCTCCGGACGGCACCGGAAGAATTGCTGACGAATTTGCCGCCCAGCACTCCAGCATCCACGTTTTGCATCGCCCGGAAAAAAACGGCCTGGGGCGCGCCTATTGCGCCGGGTTTGCCTGGGCGCTGGAGCGCGATTACGAATTCATCATGGAAATGGACGGGGATTTTTCGCATAACCCGGATGACATTCCCAAGTTCATCGAAGCGGCCCAGAACGCCGACCTGGTTCTCGGCTCCCGTTATTGCAACGGAATCCGGGTCATCAACTGGCCGCTGCAACGGCTTTTGCTGAGCACCGGTGCGGCGCGCTACGTTCGCTATATCACCGGGATGCCCTTTACCGACCCAACGGGCGGGTTCAAATGTTTTCGACGACGCGCCTTGCAATCGATCCATCTCGAAGCAGTTCGTTCCAACGGATATAGTTTTCAGATCGAGCTGACTCATAAAATCTGGCGCCAAGGAATGAAAGTGGTGGAGGTGCCGATCATTTTTACGGATCGCTTCCAAGGCAGTTCGAAAATGTCGGGAAAAATTGTGCGCGAAGCGTTGTGGATGGTCTGGAGTCTTTGGTTTCAGAATGGGCTGCGCCGTCGTCCACAGGGGGGAGCGAAAGCCAAATGCGAACATTGTGAATCGGAAGTTTAAAGATTACGTTCTTGGAACCAATTGGCTGACCAAACAGGAGCGGTGGGTCATCGGGGCGGTGATCGGGCTTCTTCTGGTCGGTGGAGCGGTGAAACTTTATCGGACCGCGCATCCGCCCGCGGTCGTGTCGGAGTCGGTCAAAAACTAAAATATGCAGGCACCAAACTTTGAAGAAATCCTCGAAAAAATCGTGGCCAAGGATCCGCGCTATCAACGCGAAGGATATTTTTTCCTCCGCGAAGCTCTTGACCACACGCAGAAAATTGTCAGCAAAACCAAGAAGAACGAGATCCGCCATGTCAGCGGGCAGGAATTGCTCGCTGGGATCCGCGATTATGCCTTGTCGCAGTTCGGTCCCATGACCGTCACGGTGCTCGAAGAATGGGGCATCCGTTCGTGTGAAGATTTTGGCGAAATGGTTTTTAACATGGTGGGGAATAATCTCTTGGCCAAAACGGACAACGACCGACGGGAAGATTTCAAGGACAGTTATAGTTTTGACCTCGCTTTCCGAAAGCCATTCCTCCCGGTGAACAAGCTGGCGAAAAGCGAACCAGCCTCAGCCTGAAGCCTTTTCCCAGGCCGGGTGAATTGCATTTTTCAAAACGCACCGGCCTGGATCACCCGGGCGCAAATTAATAACCGGCCGAAAGTCGCAGCGGCTTTTCGCCACCCGGCAGAATTGAATCGAAACCTTTTTATATCGACTGACAAACTTTGACCGATCTCAAAAATTCCATGCCTCCCTTTTCTCCCGGCGCAACGCTGCACACCCTGCCCAACGGCCTTACCATGATCGTGCGCGAAGATCACAGCGCGCCGGTTATTTCGGCGCAAGCGTGGTGCCGGACCGGGAGCATTGACGAAGGCAAATGGCTCGGGGCAGGGCTCTCTCACGTCCTGGAACACATGTTGTTCAAAGGCACGACGACGCGTGGCGCGGGGCGAATCGACCAGGAAGTTCAGGATGTAGGCGGTTACATGAACGCCTACACGTCATTCGATCGAACGGTTTATTGGATCAATGCCCCCAACACCGGGGCGATTGTGGCCCTCGACGTCCTCTGCGACATCATGCAGAACGCCACCCTGCCCGCCGACGAACTCGCCAAGGAACTCGACGTCATCCGCCGCGAAATGGACATGAACCAGGACGACCCGAATCGCCGCGCCAGCCGCCGTTTGTTCGAAACCGCGTTTGTCCGCAGTCCGTATCGATTCACGATTATCGGGTATCCCGAAATTTTTAACGAGCTTCGGCTTGAAGATATTCTTGCCTACTACCGGGAACGCTACACGGCCAACAATATGTTCTTCGTCGTGGCGGGCGACGTGAACTCGGATAAGGTGATCTCGCAAATCACGGAAGCGTTCTCGAAATCAAAACTCAAAACGCTTTTGCCGACCGTTCTGCCGCGCGAACTCGCCCAGACCGCGCCACGCGAAACCATCGAGGAAGCGCCGGTGGAACTGGGGCACCTGCATTTCAGCTGGCACGTTCCGGACGTGCGCCACCCGGACATGCCCGCCTTGGATATTCTGGCCACGCTGCTCGGGAACGGTCGCAGTAGCCGGCTCTACCAGGAAGTCCGCGAGAAAAAAGGCCTGGTCAATTCCGCCGACGCGTGGACCTACAATCCGGGCGAGACCGGTTTGTTTGGCATGAGCGCGGTCATCAATGCGGACAAATTTTCCGGCGCGAGCGCGGCCCTGCTTGAGGAATTGGACCGGCTCAAGACGGAATTGGTTCGCCCCGATGAACTCGCTAAAGTGATCAAGCAATTTGTCGCGGGAACTTTGTCCGCGCGAAAAACCATGCAGGGCCAGGCGCAGGATCTTGGAGGAAATTGGATGGCGGCCAACGACCTGAATTTTTCCGACCGTTATCTTGCCGCCGTGAAACGCGTCACCCGCGAAGATCTGCAATGCATCGCCCAAAAATATCTCACCGCCGAAAATCAAAATCTCTACGCACTCCTTCCCACCGGCTCGGCGCCGAAAAAAATCCAAGTCACTGAAGAGTCGATCCAAAATCCCATTCGGAAATTCGAGTTGCCCAATGGTCTCCGTCTCCTCGTCAAAGAGGATCATCGCCTGCCCTTCGTGGAATTCCGCGCGGCCCTCAAAGGCGGCGTCCTCGTCGAGACTCCATCCAACAGCGGTTTAACCCAACTGACGGCCAAGATGCTGCTCAAAGGAACCCGCCAGCGAACGGGCGAGCAGATCGCCTCGGAAATCGAAGCAGTGGGCGGCAGCATCGACAGCTTCGGCGGCAACAACAGCTTCGGATTAAGCGCGGAAGTCATGAGCGATGACACGGAACTCGCGCTTCGCTTGGTCGCGGACGTTTTGTTAAACCCCATTTTCCCTGACGAAGCACTCCAGCGTGAACGCCAGGTGCAGTTGGCGGGAATCCGGGCGCAGAAGGATCATTCCCTGCAAAGCGGCGGCCAATTGATGCGTCAAGGCCTGTTTGGCGAAACGACTTATGGATTGGATGCGATCGGCAATGAAACGAGCGTCCAGTCCCTCGCCCCGACAGACCTGCAGCAATTTCACAGTCGCTTTACTCGCCCCGACAACTGTGTCCTCGCCATCTTCGGCGATATCAAGCCTGAGGAAATTCAGGTGTTGGTGGAAAAATATTTTGACGGATGGAAAGCCGATTCCAAAATCATCGGGGAAAAACCACCGAAGTCGGCCGTCAGCGAAAACATCCGGCGGCTGGAAGAAACACGCGACAAGAAACAGGCGGTGCTTTTGATCGGCTATTCCGGCGTAACTGTTTTTGACGAAGATCGCTACGCGCTCGAGTTGATCCAGGAAGCCTGTAGTGACCTCGGCTCGCGGCTGTTTGTGCGGGTGCGGGAAAATCTGGGGCTCGCCTATTTTGTGGGCGCGCAGCATTTCCTCGGGCTCGCTCCCGGCTACTTTGCATTCTATGTCGGGACGATGCCGGAAAAATTAGCGCTCGTGGAAAAAGAATTGTTGAAGGAAGCCGAATTGCTACGCACCGAAGGATTGTCCGAGGAGGAATTGAACCGCGCCAAGGCTAAAATTATTGGCCAAAAGAAAATCAGCCGCCAGGATTTGGGCGGTTACGCCACGGCCGCGGCTTTGGATGAACTTTACGGGCTGGGTTACGATCATAGTGACGGCGAGGACGCGAAGTATGCGGCTGTCACCATGCAAAATGTTAAAACAGCCGCCCAAAAATATCTACGGGAAGACGCGTTCGTCATCGCAATTATCAAGCCTCCGGCGATTTGACTTCATCTTTCACCGGCCATCCGAGGAGATCGGTTTCTGGTTCCAGTTTCAATTTCGTTTCCCAAGTGTGCTGACAATTCTCGCAATAGAATTGTTTCTCCATGAGATGCGCGCTCGTGCAAAAGATTTCAATAAGCGCCGGCCCTACAAATTTGCGCGTGGCGGCGGGGTATTCGGTGCGGGGCGAATCGCACTTGGGGCAACGAACAGCCGAGTGAAGAGTATCTTCTTCGGCATGGAGAGCATCGAGGGCGAGCTTGGCTTTCTCGAAATCGCGTTCCTCCACCCGGACTTTTTTTCCGGCAAACGGCTCGGCATTGAACCAGAAGCGTTGGAGCTTGGATTCATCATAAACCTCGGCACGGATGCCTGCCTCTTCGAGCCTGTTCCTGACCACTTCGGCCTCACACGTTTCATTGAAACTGGCAACGTTGACTTTGTTCATATGAAAACGCTAGCCCTCCTGACGCAAAACTCAATCGGGGCGAACCCTCGAATTTGAAAATTTTTGATGCGAGTTCAATCAATTGGTGCAACTTTAAAACGAGTCCGGTGTTTGTCGGAGTGCCGGAAGAATTTTATGAATCACCTTGGAAAACTTCTTTTGCTGCCCGCCGCTTTGGGGCTGGTCTTGAGTGTTCGCGGAGTCACGCCCGATAATCGTTACAACACCATTGTAGATCGCAATGTTTTCCGCCTGACGTCTCCTCCGCCACCGGCGGCCCCTCCGAAAGTGGAAGATGAGGCTCTTTCGAGAAATATCGAACTTTCCGGGATCTCGATTGTGGACGGACAAAAGAAAGCGTGGTTCGTGATCAAGCCGAAAGCGGGTTCCAAGGATTTGCCAAAATACGTTAACCTCAGCGAGGAGGAGGAGCAGGATTTTCTGCGGGTCGTGAATATTTCCGAGGCGGATGGTGAAGTGAAAGTCAAGAATTCCGGAAATGAGATGACCCTTTCATTCAAGAAAAACGGGACCACCCCGACATTGGGAGTGCCCGCGGTTGGTCTTCCTTTAGTTCCGCCTCCGAGGCTGGGAAATACCATTGCACAACCCGGCGGCGGGAGTCCCATTGCTGGCGCCACAGGCGGCCTTGGATCTCCGGCTCCGACATATGGCGGTCGGGCAGTGACTGTTGCCGGTGGGCCCGCCACCGGCCAGATGAATTCTGCAGCTCAGGCCGACGGTTTGAGATCCATTCCAAATCGGCAACTGCGGACTTCTCCAATCGC
>JBDSIW010000197.1:0-2613 GCA_039917795.1 Verrucomicrobiota bacterium
TTACGACCGAGGCGGACACTTTTGCCGCCCGCCGTTCGCGTGAACAGTTTGAGCGCTTCTTCGTGCCGGGTTTTACATTGCTCTTCGTTCTGCTTCAGGGCGCCGCCATTTACTGGATGTGGGGGCGTTTGCGGATCGTCCTGCCGGTAGCTGAAGACCGGGCCACGATTGGCATCGCGGTGTTCGGGCTTTTTGCCCTCGTCCTGTTTCTCCTCGGAAAATACTCCTCCAGCCTGTCGCGTCTGGAAAAACAGCGCCTGCTGCGTCCCTCCGCCGGTTACCTTTTATTGAGCGCCTATTTGTGCGCGGCCGTGGCGGTGAGTATCGGGCTGGCAACGTGGGGCGGGATTCCCAAAGCAGATTTTTTTGCCGCCAGGATCGTAGTGCTGGTCCTGGGATTGATTGCCCTGGAGCTGGTGGTCAGCCTCATTCTCGAGATCTACCGCCCACGCGTCCGGGGAAAAGCCGAGCGTCTTGTTTATGACAGCCGCGTGGTGGGATTGCTCGGACAACCGGAAGGCGTTTTCTCGACCGCCGCCCACGCGCTCGATTATCAATTCGGCTTCAAGGTTTCTGAAACCTGGTTTTACCAATTCCTGCAAAAGGCACTCGCATGGATCATTCTCGCGCAAGTCGTCATTCTGTTGTTATCGACCTGCGTCGTTTTTATTGGCACGGGCGAACAAGGATTGCTGGAACGGTTTGGCCGGCCGGTGACGGCGGGAGTGCTGGAACCCGGCCCGCATTTGAAATTGCCGTGGCCGATCGACCACGTGAATCGCATTTCCACCCGCGAAGTGCAGACGTTCAACATCGGATTTGTCCCCGACGCGAATCTGGAAAAGGAAAAAACGGTTCTTTGGACTCGTCCGCATTACAAGGAGGAATTCAATTTGCTCGTCGCCAGCAGCGAACAGGTTTCGACCAATCAAGCCGGGCAGCAAAGCGTTCCCGCCAATCTTTTGACCGTCAGCATCCCGGTGCAATACCAGATCAGCGACGTCAAAGCCTGGGCCTACAATTACGCAGCGGCCGGCGAACTCCTCGAAAGAATTTCCACGCGCGAAGTGGTGCTTTACCTCGTGGGGGTGGATCTGATGGAAATCATGTCCAGCGGCCGGTTAAAGGCCGCCAGTGATTTGCGGCAGCGAATCCAGGCGCGCGCCAGCGAATTGAACCTCGGGGTGAACATTCTCTTCGTCGGGCTGCAGGATATTCATCCTCCGGTAAAAGTGGCGGAAGATTTTCAAAAAGTGGTCGGGGCGACCCAGGAAAAAGAGGCCCGAATTTTACAGGCGGAAGGCTACCGCGCCCGCATCCTGCCGCTGGCCGAAGCGGAAGGGGAAAAAATCATTGGCGACGCGAAAGTTTATCAGCTCAGCCGGGTTGCGGCTGCAGTGGCGCGCGGGTCGCAATTCACCAACCAGATGACCGCTTTCGCGGCGTCGCCCACGGTTTATCCCCAGCGGCATTATCTCCAGACGTTTGCCCGCGCGACCGCCAAGATGCGCAAGTTTGTCATTGGCTCGACCAACGCGCAGGTTTTGCAATTGAACCTCGAAGAAAAAGTGCGGCGTGACTTGTTGGATGTCGAGGTGCCCCAGGTGAAAAAATAATTTATGAATCGGAACTATCTTACCTTAACCGTGGGAATCCTGCTGATCCTGGTTTTCGGCGCGCTGCTCTTCACTTTTCAGGTGCGCCAAACAGAAGTCGCGCTCGTCACGACCTTTGGCAAGCCGGCGCGCGATTATAACACTGACCCAAACAAGCCCGAGCCGGGGCTGAAATTGAAATTGCCGTGGCCCATTCAAAAAGTGCAAAAGTTCGACAAGCGCATCCAGAATTTCGAGGACAAATTCAGCGAGACACTCACGAGCGATGGCAAAAATGTTTTGATGACCGTTTATGTCGGCTGGACCATCAGCGATCCGAAACTTTTCCGGGAACGCGCTTCAAGCTCGATTCCCACCGCCGAACGCTTTCTTGAAGGCGCAATCAACAACTCGAAGAACAGCGTAATTGGTCAGCACCCCTTTTCTCATCTGATTTCCACCAACCCCCAGGAATTGAAGTTCAAACAAATCGAGGCGGAAATTCTTGCCGGGTTGAAGGACACCGCCCAGACCGGGTATGGCATTCACATCAATTTCCTTGGCATTAAAAAACTCGGTTTGCCCGAGAGCATCACGCAGAAAGTTTTTGATCGGATGAAGGAAGAGCGGGGTCGCTTCGTTTCCGGCATCAAGGCGCAGGGCGAAGCCGAGGCGAGTAAAATCATCGTCGGGGCCGACGCCCAACGCGCGGACATTCTTTCCAAGGCGGATGCGGTCGCGCGGGAGATTCGCGGCAAAGCCGATGCGGAAACCGCCAAAGCATACGAAATTTTTGAAAAGAATCCGGATCTCGCCATCCTGCTCCTGAAGACTGAGGCGCTGGAGCAAGCGACAAAAGACCAGACAACGGGAATCTTCGACCAACGCACTCCGCCGTTCGACTTATTGGATGGCCAGCCGAAAACTTTGCCGAAGAAAAATCCATGAGCGAACCACACGATACTCACGATCACGCCGGGCACGAGCACGAGCCAGCGACTCCACCCGCAGTTGAGGA
>JBDSIW010000198.1:0-3452 GCA_039917795.1 Verrucomicrobiota bacterium
GGCGGTTGAAACGGACCGCTGGCGTTCGCGCGACTCTGGAGAAAACGCAACTCGCGTGGCAACTGGTCGCAACCCACCACCGCCAGCAAAGCCGCGCTGCTGCCACTGGCTTTCAAAAATGTGCGGCGGGAACGTTTCATCAGGAGGTCGCTTGAGCGGGGGTCATGGTGAGGTCGGGCGGTGGAGAAGCGGTTGCTGCCCGGGCGCTCTTGACGCTGAGAAGAAATGCGCCAAGCCCGCTGACCAGTGCCCAGATGGGCAGGACGATCCAGCCCACGAACGGCAGGAGAAACGTCAACGCAAGCAGGATGCCTCCGCGCAGGACGCGGCGCCACGGCTGCTGTTCGTCCAGCGGAGATGGAAGCCCTGCGCCAATTTTCAAAACCAAACCGGCCGAGCCAACCAGGCCGAGGAGTGCGGGAATCACCATGAGCGTGACGCCCAAGAGTTTGAGCGCTGGATTGGGCAATTTGGAAATCGCTGCGCCACCGAGCACCGGCAACAACGCAACGGCTAAACCGATCAAGGTGATTTTTAAGGGCCGGGCATATTGCTGGCGCGAACGTTCCACCAGCTTGGGGAACAACGCCTGCGCGACCAGCCAATAGCTGACGTAAACCGTCAGCACCCCGACAACGATCAGGAAAATCTTTAGAATATCGGCCATGATCATAAGTTGAATCCTCCAGGGTTTGTTGAACGGTTCCGCGAAAGACGGCGTTCAATCGCCGACGCAGATTGGGTTTAGTAGGGAGAGTTAAGCCGATTTATTTCATTCAGGCAAATCAGGATTGTTGCGGCGATAATCTAAAAACACGCGGCGAGGCTGTTTTGTTTCAGTTTCTATCAAAAGCTTTGCGGTGTTGAATCCGCGCGGCAGAATTGCGAGCGAGAGCCGCAGATCCCCAGAGCATTGGTCTTAAAGGCGTTTCTGAAAAGTTGTGGCCGCTGACCAAGAGGCGGGAATTTGCCGGCATCCGCTTTCCCCGACTCGTCCACCTCCTCACGTAGGTGGGTGATAGCAGAGGAATTCAGAGGTGCGCTCTACGGCTTCATTGAATCCATGCGATGAAATGACTCTGAAACCTGGGCGATGCGGAACCCAAATTTTTTGACGATCACCCGAGTGAACATCGTATCCGTTCCTTCGGGCAAAAACATCCATTGCTGCATTCGGACGTTGGCCAGCGGATTTCCCGGCTTGAGCGCAATGGTGTACTCCCAGCGAAAGGCATTTCCCTGGGCTTCACCCCGCGCCTTCCCGACCACATCGTTCGCCTTCGCCTCGTAATGATGCGCGTCCAGCCGGTGTACGTGCCAGGTCCGCAGCTGGGTGCGCCCGCCGTCGTAATGGAAAGTTTGCTCGATCATGACATCGCCGGAAGCGTCGCGTTTCCCGATCGACTCTGTGGTGAACCGGGTTTTCGGTTTGCCCGCGCGATTTTCCGTAACGCCCCAGGAAAGCACACGACCGGTAAAATAGGTGTCCGGCTCAAACGTGGTGCTGGCGTCGGCGAAATCGAGGGGTTGAAGGCTGCTGCAACCAGTCGCCAGGGCGACGAGAATAAGGAAAAAAAATAAGTTCGTTTTCATGATCAGAGGAAACCTTCGTGCTGGATCGAAGTTTTACAACGGGCAAATGGTTAGAAACGAAAGAGCACAACGTATCCGCCGAGGCACACGCAAGGACTGCGCGGCGGACCTTTCGTCAAATCGGGTGCGCGAGTCAAATTAGGATTCAAGGCGCGCAAGCTAACTGGCAATTCGCTTTTGGAAAAATTTATAGCGTTTGACGACGCAATTACTTTCCTGCCATTTCCTTCAGAGCTTTCAAAGTCGCGGCGGCGGTTGAGCGGTCGCCGTGGGTTTTGCTGCTGTGGGCGTATTTAACTTTGCCATCCTTAGCGATGATGAAGGTGGAGGGATAAGCGGTTTCGTTTTTGGCGTTCCAGCGCAAACCGAATTTCTCGGTGAACGCGTAGTCAGGATCGGTGACGAAGATAAAATCTTTCGGCCAGGTTTTGTCTTTCAAGAAATCTTCGGCGTGCGCTTTGAGGTCTTCGGCGGGGCCGGGATAGACCATGACAACCAGCGCTTTTTGCGCGGCAAATTCATCGGCTTGCTTGGAAAAATCCTGCACTTGCCGCGTGCAGATCGGGCATTGATAACCCGGCCAACCCCGCAGCATGACGAGGACAACGGGCATGTCAGCCAAAATCTTTTTTAGTTCAACTGATTTTCCGTCGAGCGTTTTTAGGGTGAAATTCGGCGCGGCGTTGCCGACAGCCGGCGGCGTGGCGGCGTGAATTGTAGTGGTCTGGCTGACCAGAATGAGTGCGGCAAGTACGAGGAGTGTTTTCATTTTTTGTTTGTTGAGTTTTACAAATATTTTTCGAGCAAAGAACGGTCGCCTTTGGCCGCGAGCAAATAGACCCGCTTACCTTGTTTCCATGTCGCGGCCACGTAGCCATCGCGCTCTTCAAAACTCGGCTTGCCGGACGGCGTGAATCCACGAAAGCGCGCGCGATCCATCACAAACAAATCGGCGTGTTCTTTTCCATCGAGCATGAAGCAGACAAAACCGACTTTCTCGCCGTTCCAATCGACGACGCGACAACCGTGCACTGTTTCGCTTTCCAGCGCGGCAGGCAACGCGAGATCTGACTTCATATTGTGTTCGGCAAACCATTCGCGAATGCCCGCGAGATCGCTAGATTTGAACGTGACGTGTTCCGTCATTTGCTGTGAACGATCAATCATGGCGCTGCGGAACGTTTCAAATTTTGGCGTGCTCGAATTGTGCCACCAGATTCCGCCGGCGCTCAACAGGACGACAATTGCCGCCGCAGCCGCGAGCCACGAAGTATTCCATTGCACTGCAGGCTTCACGATTTTTCCGCCGGCAAGAATATTCTCCCGCAAGTTCGCCGGAATCGGAACCGCCTTTAATTTCCGGCTGATTTCCGCGTCGAGTTGCGTTTCCTGCTCCAGCCATTTTGACAATTCGGGATCGCGCTTCGCATGTTCGAGCGCTTCAGCTAAAACTGGATCGTCCGCATCAGCTCCGGTGTGCCGATAGGATTGCAAAATAAATTTAGCTTCGTTGTTGTTCATGGGAGGGAATTTTTTCGCAATTGTTTTTCATCCAAAGGAACTATTTTTCGCGCCGTATCACTTTGCGTAAGCCGCCCGCGCAACAGGGCTTTGCCCCGGGAAATGCGCGACATCACGGTCCCGACCGGAATTTTCAGCGCTTCGGCGATTTCCTGATACGAATGGTCTTCCAAATAAAACAGCGTGAGCGGCGCGCGATAATTCTCATCCAATAAACCCAGCGCGTCCCAAACCGTCGCCGCGTCCATTTCGTTCACGACGGCGGGCGAAATCGTCGGCAGATTCGGATCCGCTTCGTTAATTTCGCCGTGCGGAAAACGCACTTCGTGTCGTTTCGC
>JBDSIW010000199.1:0-3140 GCA_039917795.1 Verrucomicrobiota bacterium
TCCGGCGCTGCCGATTGCCATTATGTTCCAGCCGATGAGAAAGAGTCGCGTCAGCCAGATTGGATAACTGTGGTCTCGAAATAATTTCGCCACATCTATGATAAACCAGAGTGAGCCCATCACAAGAAAGCCTCCAATGGCCCAATCGTGGAAGACAAAGAAAACCAGCGCGCTCTCGCAAAGAAGCAGCGTTGCCAGCAAATATTTTGTGCGGATGATTCCAATCACAGTTGCCGTTGTGCGACGCCCAGCCAGCCGGTCAGGAACAACGTCCATGATCTGGCCCAGCAAATGCGAATGCATTGCGAACAAAGCTCCAAAGAGAAAAGTGGAGGGTGGAAGTTGCGGAACTCCATTCAGCGCGCTGCTCAAATAGAACACGAGCAGATAGCCGCTTTGATTGAGCATATCGAAGAGCGGATGGTTCTTGAAACCAACGCCCGGCAGATTGTAGAGCGCGGTCGCGAAAACAAGCGCAGCATACCAAAGCAACATACGCGGTCCCTGCCAGACCGAGAACAAGACAAGAAAGGGCAGGTGCGCACTGGCAATTACCCGTGGCAAGTTGCGAAGCTGGCTCGGAGTTCCGCGCGCGCCGAAGAGAAAAGTTCCCTTCCGAGAATTGTGCCGGTCGCTTTCTGCATCCATGATGTCGTTCCAGCCATAAATTAAAATACCGAGTGGAAAGGTGACGAAAAATAATCCGATCCAAAATCCGCGCGAACCAAAGACATGGTGTTGCGCGAGCGGAAGCATATAAAACCATGCCGAAGTCAGCCAGAATCCTGGGCGCGAACTCTTGAGATAAAATAGTAAAGCGTCGGCTGGCTTTGACGATTGTTGATACGACTCTTGTCGCGATAACTCAACCGCCGAGGATGCCAAGGGCGAATTCACCGGATCATTTGAGATAAGGACGAACAATCGGTGTCCAGATGGCGTAACCCTTCTCGTTCATATGCAGGTTGTCTTTTAAGAAAATCTCGCGCCTTGGTTTTCCATCGTCACCAAGCATCGCGGGAAAAACATTGATAAACGACAAGTTGGAATCCGTTTTGGTAAAATCTTCGATGAGTTTGTTCGCCGCTTTGACTTGCTGCACTTGCGACCAGCGCGACGGGTTTGGCGCAATCGAAATATAAGCGACACGGGTTTTCGGCAGAGCCTGGTGGGTCTTCGCGACGAAATTGGTGAACGCGCCGAAAACTTCCTCCGGCGTTTTGCCGGCGTTGATGTCGTTGCCCCCGGCATAGATCACGACCAGTTTCGGTTTATAGGGCGCAACAATGCGGTCGAAGAAATAAGCGGAGTCGTTCATGAACGAGCCGCCAAAGCCGCGATTGATCACTTTATGTTCCGGGAAATCCTCCTCGAGAGTTTTCCAAATGCGAATGCTTGAACTGCCGATGAACAGGATGGCTTTTTTCGGCGGCGGATTGGTTCGGTCCGACGTTTCGAACTGCTCGATGTCCTTTTCCCAGCGGACAGGATCATCCTTTTCGACAGCGCCACCGCGAAAAGTGGAAGCGAACAAAACTCCGAGGAATAACGCCGTATAAATACGAATAAATTTGCCCATAAAATTATTTCTCCTGAAGTTTGTCTCTGACAATTACCGGCAATTCAATGTCATTCTGCTCGCGAAGCCAAATCAAGGCCTGAGGCAGGTCGAAGAAACTTCCTTCCAATTGCGCTTCAAACGCGCCACGAAGGATCGTTCCCAAATCCCTGCCCGGTGACATTCCAAGCTCGAGCAAATGGCGGCCCAGCAGGATTGGCCTGGGCGGACTCGACTGAATTTCCAACTCGTGCGCGCGGGCCAATAGCGTTTTGACATTTTCCGGAACGCTGGCGGGCCGGGGCGGTCGTCCCGAGAAGTCCGCCGTCATGACAAGGCAAAGGCCACGAATATTTTCCGGTTTCAATCGCTTGGCCAACCGCCTGAGCGCCCGGTCAGTCAGCGTTTGGAAGTGGGCCAGGTGATTCAAAACCAGGGGAACAACTCGATCACATATTGCGTTCGGCGCATCGATCCGCTCTAAAAATGCTTTAGCCAGTGGCACCCCGGCTTCCTCGTGGCCAGGCGAAACAATTCGCATCTGGTCATGCTTCAATGCCTGGTGCGTGGTTTGCGGTTTGCCAAAGTCGTGCGCGAGTATCGCGAGAGCATAAACGATTTGCGATTCGGTATCGGCGGCTTTCCAGTCGGGAATATTGACCAGCGCATCGCAGCAATGGCATGTGTGGACAAACACGTCGCCTTCCGGGTGCCACTCCGGTTCTTGCGGCACTCCGATGAGAGCCTTGATTTCCGGAAAATGATCAATCCATTCGGTTTCCACCAAAAATTGCAGCCCTCGCGAAGGCCTGGCGCTTTTTAATGCCCACTTGAACCACTCATCCCGGACCCGCTCCACAGCCAATTCGGAAAATGAACTTTTTATCTTTCGACAAAGACTGACGGTATCCGGGTCGGCTTCCAGCGCGAAGCGGGCGACGAACTGCATGCCCCGCAAAACGCGCAAGGGATCTTCGACGAAAGCAGGACTGGTGTGGCGCAGAATCCTTTTGTTCAAATCAGAAACGCCGCCAAAGAAATCGAGCAACTCGCCCGATCGCGGATCGAACATCAACGAATTGATCGTGAAATCCCGTCGCGACGCGGCTTCGTGTGATGATATGTCTGGATCAAAATTGATTTGAAAGCCCTTATGGCCGGAAGCGATTTTCGAATCGCGCCGAGGAATGGTGAAGTCAAAGGAGTTGCCGTCGCCGGTGCTGACTTTCACGACCCCGAACGCACGGCCGACCAAATCCGTTTTTCCCCAGCGCGAGAGAGCCTTGGCCAATGGTTCGTACCCGATCCCGAAAACCTCGACATCGAAATCCTTGCAAGGAAGACCAAGCAGCGCGTCTCGAACACAGCCACCAACAAGGTAAGCTTTTTTCAGTTCCGCAGTTTTGGACAGGATTTGCTCAAGCGCTGGCGGAACCACAATCATTTGATGGTTCAATTAAATCTCACTCCCCCGCTCGGTCAACGAGTAAACCAGATGAGCGCAGCTTAACGAATGACGGGAAGCGAACCGGTTGAAAGACATCGACTCGATGACGGTGCCGTTTTGGAACAGCACTTTACG
>JBDSIW010000200.1:0-4828 GCA_039917795.1 Verrucomicrobiota bacterium
GGTGAACCCAAAACCGAGATGTGGTTTATCGCGGCGGCCACGGATGAAGCGGACCTTTACGCGGGGCTAAAGCGCGACGTTTCTCGCGCCGATTTCGAGGGGAAATTGAAGCGGGGAAATGTTACGGAATGTTTTCACCGCATTCCGGTCAAGGCTGGTGATGCTCTCTTTCTACCGAGCGGAAGAGTTCACGCCATTGGGGCTGGCAATGTCATTTTCGAAATCCAGCAAAATTCGGATACCACTTACCGCGTCTTCGACTGGAACCGTGTCGAGGCAAATGGTCAGCCGCGCGAATTGCACGTCGAGAAATCGCTGGCGAGTATCGACTTCAACGATTTTGAACCCTCCCTGATCAGCCGTGAAACTAAAATCGTTGGCGATCGTAGGATTCGCACGCTGGTTCGAGACTCGTTGTTCACGGTGAAACATTGCGCGGTTGAAGCACCCTCTAAAATTAAAGTGGAGGCCGGGATGAAAATCCTCGGCGTTATCGAGGGAAAGTTGAACGTCAAGTTGAACGTCAACTCAAGCGAGAAAGTTTCCCTGTCCGCCGGACAATTTTGCCTGATCCCGGCAAGCCAGCAAAATGTTGTGCTGATTCCGGAAACCCATACCGCCTTTCTGGAAATCTCGCTTGGGTAAAAAACAGGATTGCGGCTCGCGTTACGTTGTTTGATCTTCCTCGCGCCAATGAAATCGTTTTTCCAACGTTGGATCATCAACACCCTCGCCGTCCTGGTGGCGGCCTGGTTGCTCAACGGGATTTCCTATAGCTGGACCAGTCTGCACCTGGGCCAATTTAGGGCAGCGATTCCAACGGGATTGCTCTTCGCCGCTTTGCTCCTGGGGATTCTTAACGCATTCCTTCGCCCGATCCTGTTGCTGCTCTCGCTGCCGCTTTTGATTTTCACCCTTGGGCTTTTCACTTTCGTGATCAACGCCATCATTCTTTTATTCGTGAGTTGGCTGCTCAAACCGCATTTCGTCGTCGAAGGATTTGGGACGGCCTTTTTGGCCGCATTGATCATCAGCATTGTTTCCCTGATCCTGAATTCGCTCACCGGAACAGGAAAATCCCCTGTCACAGTGCAAAAGAAAAGTTCTCAACCTCCGGACGACGGCGGCGGCCCTGTGATCGACGTTTGATGATTGCGCAACCCACTACCGCAATTGGTAAGCAGCCGCCAGGGTCGGAACCCCGCGTAAATGGAAGTTTCTCTCGAAATCTGTCACAACGGAACTAAGTGCCGGGGGAGTTTCAACTTTTGTGAAAGACCTGTTTGCCTCGAAAACCCGAACCATCTGGGCGAAATAATCTGCGTCGTCCGTTCTGAGGTAAATCATTCCGTTTGGGAGTAAAACTTTTCCCGCCAGTTCCGTGAACCGCTCTTTGACCAGACGGTTTTTGCGATGCTTCCGCTTGGGCCACGGGTCGGGGAAATAAACGTGAAAGGCTGAAACCGATTTTTCCGGGAGCAGAAACTCCAGAAGATAGGAGGCCTCGATCCGCACCAGTCGTAAATTGGTTAACCCCGCGCGCAAACCTTTCCTGTCGATTTTCCGCAGCCGCCCGAGCAGTCGTTCCACGCCTATAAAATTCCGCTCGGGATTCGCCGTCGCGTATTTCGCGAGAAACGATCCGTCACCGGCGCCCAACTCCACCTCGAGCGGATGGGTTGTCGGAAACAAGCCTTCGACCGAAAGGCATTCCACCACTGAAGCAAGTTTATGAATCAACGAACTGGCGGAATCCGTTTTCGATGGCGCAACAATTTCCATTGGGGAAAAAGTTAAAGATTCCGAAGCCAACGCCAAAGTTCAAAGTTCAACTATTGCGGGAAAATTTTCGCCGGTCTAGAGTGCTGCCATGAAGACATTTCTGGTTCTACTGATTGGCGTGGCGATTGGTGTCGGTGCTTACATTTATTTGAAAGAACCCGGCAAACGACCGGCGCTCGATAAAGCGGGCGACAAAATTTCGGCGGGCGCGGAAGCCGTGAAGGATAAGTGGAATGACAGCGTGGGTGAGTTGGATACCGATCACATCAAGGATGAATTGGCCAAGACAGGCAAAGTCATTCGCAAGAAAGCCAAGCAGGCTGGAAATGCTATCTCCGATGCGGCGGGCGACGCTCGAATCACCACAGAGATCAAAGGCAAGCTCGCGGTCGAGCCAGGTTTGTCGGCCCTGAAGATCTCAGTCGATACGACCGACGGAGTCGTCACGCTGGCGGGAACTGTGGAGTCGCACGAGGCAATTCAAAAAGCCATGAATCTCGCGCTCGCTGTGGATGGCGTCTCTCAGGTGATCTCCACCTTGCAGGTGAAATAAGGTGGCGCGTGGCAAGCGTGGCGGTTGTTAGGGCGCGTCTCTCAGCTGCGCGCCGGATTTCCACAATGGCAGGCGTCGCGGACGGAGGGACGCGCCCTACCAGTTACATCTGAATTCCGCTGAAGTCGCGACAAGGCCCAAGCCATCTTTTCCGGTCGAAACGCGATTCACTGATTCATTCTGCGGAGAGTGTTTTTAATCGAAGGTTTTTGAGGGAAGCGGACGTTTGCCAGGTCGCGATTCCCAGCGGCATGGACAGTTCAATTTCGCCGCTGCGCATCGCGACCTTGCGGCCTGCGATTCCAACATCCACAACCTTGTCCTCATCAATCCAGACCAATATTTTCTGCGGGCGAACCTGAAGGCGGATATGGTACCAGCGATTGCGTTCGAAGAACAAACTCTTGCTCGTGTCGTTCTCGGACGCGTCTCCGCCATCCAGACTGGAAATACCAACCACGCCGCCGCCCCAGCCACCGACGATCAAACTGCAAAACGAATTGCTCACAGGAAACGTCAACGCGCAAAAAAAGTCGTTTCCGTCCCGCTTCATGGCGTCCAACTCGATCTCGTAATCGGTCTTGGGCAGGGCCGCGGCGTTAGTCCAGTGGATGCCCGTCAATTCGGCGCCCATGTTGAGCAGGATTACCCCATCCTTGACCGTGATGTCGCCATGTGCGCCGAAGTCCGTCTGTTTCCATCCAGATAAATCTTTCCCGTTGAAAAAGGGAATTTCAACCGGCTTCGTTGCGATCGCAGCCTGCGCGACTGGATTGCTGCTGGGCGGGGAAGCAGATTTTGGTTGAGCGACCGGCGGATTTTTCGAAACGCAACCAGTGAAGAAAATGAAAATTGCCGCGCAGGCCGGGAACCAGGGAGTTTTTCTCATCCGCCGAATTTATTTTCCCCAGACCCTTTCGGAAAGAGGATTGTGCTAATCTTTCATCCATGCATCCGTTGCTCACACGCTCAATTGATCGGGTGATCATTCGCCTGGCGACCTCGGCCATTCCGTCCGCCCAGCGCCATGAAGCGCACGCGGCGGAGGCGGCGGCCCTGCTGGATCATCTGGATTTCTTTTCCAACGAGGCGCAGGCCCCGGCGGATTTTTTCCTGACACAGCAAAACGAATTTGAATTTCTCTCTTCGATTGCAACGCCGTGGGAAAACAACAATCGGGTCCGTGGAAAATTATTTCCGTGCGCCGGCGATTGGGAAAAATTTCCCACGGTTATCCTCCTGCACGGCTGGAACGACGAACTCGGTTATCGATTTCGCTTTCCCTATGTGGCGACGCTCCTTCGACGTCACCGCATCAACGCGGTCGCGATGGAATTGCCTTACCATTTGCGCCGCCGTCCCACCTCCGCCAACGCCATTTCCGATTTCATTTCCGCTGACCTTTGGCGCATGGTCGAAGCCACGCGCCAATCCATCGCCGATGCGCGATCTCTGGAAAAGTGGTTGCGCGCGAGAGGCAGTCCCCAAATAGGTTTGTGGGGAAGTTCCCTTGGCGCGTGGCTTGGAGGTTTAATTCTCTGCCACGATCCGGAAATCAACGTTGCGGTGTTGACCACGCCCATTGCGAAATTGGACTGCGCGATCAACGATCTCCCATTTTGCGCGCCGATCCGCGCCAGCTTTGAAGGAACAAACCTGTCTCTTGCGAAATTAAATCTCTCGTCGCATCGACCAAAGGCGCCGCTCCATCGCGTTTTGATTCAGGAATCGGTGGACGATTTATTTGCGTCGAAGGAAGCCATTGAAGAGGTCTGGCGGGCTTGGGGGCAGCCGGAAATCTGGCGGCTTCGTCACGGGCACATCAGCGTTTTGATGTCGGTCCCGGTAATGAAGCGCACGGTTAATTGGATCGCGCAAAAGTTCGGGGAGACTTCAAAATCCCGGAGCTGAGCTGTCTTGGGCCAAGGCGATCATCCATCTGTCTTTTGGCGCACTTCGCGCTTTGAGACAAACACGCTCCCTTGCAGATAAAATCGCAGCGGCATTTCCGCCGCCTTGGAAATCCCAACCCGTTTAGTTTGGATGATTGGTCCGCGTTCGCTCCGGAATTGTTCAAACAAAGGATTGCGCGCGATGAAGACCGGCGATTGAGCGTCGCACAAATTTACCTTGTCGAGGTTGCGATCGATGTTCAGCGCAGAGCAGAGTTTCGCCGGACCGTTGGTGAGATTCTTAAGGTCGGGCACCGCTCTACGTGCGCGCATGAATTTTTCTCCGACGGTGGGTTCGATGGCGCGAATCAAAATGGCTTCTGCAATTCCAGCGGGACAACAAACTGCGTTAAAGCAAAAATGGTAACCGTAAATGAGATAGACGTAGCTGCGCCCGGGCTTCCCCCACATCGCACGGTTTCGGGCGGTCTCGCCGACAGCAGCGTGACAGGCGGCATCGTTGGTAAGATAAGCTTCGGCCTCGACAATTTGCCCGCCGCAAATTCCTTCCACGGTTTTCCGAATCAAAAAATGACCGAGG
>JBDSIW010000201.1:0-4246 GCA_039917795.1 Verrucomicrobiota bacterium
TACTCGGTATCGTGGTTAATGGCAATTCCGCGTGGGGCCACCCGCCCTGATTTGCGGATAGGGCGCTGCCTGAGCTCGCGCCTATTCGCAAAATAAGGCCAAAATTTTCGAGAGATTCTTTTGAGCGGCCACTCCAAAGAGTTTATCTTGGCGGAGAAAATGGTTTGGAGAACTACACAAATGCGAAAACGATTCAGTAACGTGCTTCAGTTCCGTCTCGTTGGAGCAATCCTGTTGGTCGCGACGATTTTCTCGTTCCCCATCCCAAATTGCCGAGCCGCTACCTTGACGGTGAAAACGAACAAGCTTGGAGCGACGCCCGAAGTGCTGGCTTACAACTCCGGCCATTTTTATCCGGGCAGCAACACGAAAGATTGGTGGCATTATTCCGGCGTCGGCGGCGTGCGATTTTTTGTCGCGCCCAATGACATTGAGGCAACGGATGACATCGCGGGGCGCGGCGATGGCGTCGTCACGCAAACCGACTTTGTGAATCGCAGAGCTGCGCTCCGCGCAAATCCGCTCAGCACCGCCTATATTAACTGGCCCTACTTCACGAACCGTTATGAGACGCACGTTTTTTCCGGGAATAATTTCAAATTGAATTACGCTTTTTCGCAGGCGCGGTCACTGAATCTAAAAATCCTCGCCAACATTTCGGCGACATTTGGATCTTTCACGATCAACGACACCAATGATTGGCCGGGCAAATGGGAATTGTGGCAGCACTATTACGCTCAGGCATTTTATCTCGGCCGCGAATTCGACGTGGCGCGGTACCAGATGTTCAACGAGCCGAATCATTCCAGCGCCGGCGGCATAACTCCGGCGCAATACCTCGAACGATTGCAACTGGCTTCCGACGCGATCCAATCCGCGCTGGCCGACGTGAACCAGTTTTACGGAAAATCCCTGACGCCGCTGATCCTGGCGCCCGTGTTGACCACGCCCAATTTCATCGATTGGAGTGCGACAGTGGTGACCAATCGGCATCGAAATTACCAGGGGCAAATCGATCCGAATTTTTCGCTCATCCAGAAGTACGATTATCATCAATACAACAGTTCGCCGTCCGGTTTCGCCAGCAGCCTCACATCATTGCGCAGCGCGCTGACGACCGCGATGTCACCCGAGACTCCGTATCCGATCACCATCACGGAGTTCAATGTTCACACCGCCGCTACTTTCGACACACTCCCTGAGACGCTCGATTCGCCCACGAAATATTCGCGGCTCGGCGCAATCGCCGTGAACCTGATGAAAAGTTCCTCCAGCGAAATGTATTGTTTCAAGTTCAGCCAGACGGACGACGCGGCCGGGTCGATCAAAAAAAACGGAATGCATTACGTGGATAACACGAATGCGCCATACAATATCGGGACGATCACCCGGGCCGGCGAAGCGTGGCGCTTGTTCAACAAGGCATTCGCGGCGGGACGCGACCGCCTGGATTTTACGGCGGGTGTCGGCGCAGACGCGCTGGACATTCAAACCAGCTTCGACCCTGCGACCCGAAGATATTATCTCTATTCGGCGAACGACACGACGGCCGCGGTGAGCCTGGACATCAATTTGAGCGCGTGGAAAATTCCCGCCAACAATCAGCTGTTGATCGAAGAGGTCAGCGAAAGTTACTACGGCGCAGTGAAAATCGTGACCAACCTTTCCAGCGGAGCGGTTGTCAGTGCGATCCAGCCCGCCAATACGGTCTGGCTCCTTTCCGTCTCCAGCAGGCCCCAGGATTCGATTCAGACATTCAGTGCAAACGACGATGCGATGGTCAGCGATGGCGGGAACAAGTCGGGTAATTTCGGGCTGAACTCGACTTGCTGGGTCCGGAATAATTCCACGAATGCGTCTGGGCGTTATGCGACGTTTCTAAAATTTTCGCTGCCCGCGATTTCACCCGCCGGCCTGCAATCCGCCTTGCTCACGGTTCGAGCCTCGTCCATCAATGGGAACGGAACAGTCTGGGCGCACGTTTACGCCATCACGAACACGGCGTGGTCGCAGGCCACGATCAATTGGGCGACCGCGCCCAACCTAGCGCAAAATATTGCGCCCGGAATCGATTACTCAAATAATTTTTTGATGGGCGCGGGAACTTCGGCGGAAATAGTCGGGCAGATCGTGGCGGGCGCGACTTTGGTGGAGCGCACGCTGGATATCACAGATTATGTGCGGGGCCATCCAGGAGCGAACGTTTCTTTTTTGCTGGTTCGTCCTGTCGGATTCTATGGCGATGCCCAGAACAGCGACGGACTTTCCATCATTTCGAAAGAGGGGAGCGCCGCAAACGGACCGCGTCTTAGCCTGGTCATGAATTCCACGAATACGGTTCCGACGAATAATCCTCCAGTTGCGATCGATGACTACGCGTTCTCCAGGCAATCCATGCCGGTGGCGATCCCAGTTTTGGCCAATGATTCTGATCCGGATGATGACGCGGTCGCGATCCAATCCTTCACGCAGGGAGGCAACGGAGAAGTCTCGACAGACGGGAGCGGCGTTTTGATTTACACGCCCGTTGCGGGGTTTTATGGCGACGACGATTTTTTCTACACGATCAATGACGGTCACGGGGGAAATGCTTCGGCGGCAGTCCACGTGACCGTTTATTCTTCGTCGGGTTCGCAACTTGTCAGCACGAACATCGCGGGTCGCGTCGAGGCCAATGTGCGTGGCGGCTCCTACGCAGACCTTGATGTCGATGAGGCTGCCGTGAATTACGTGATCCTCAAATATTACACGCCGCCCTTTGAATTCGCGCGCAAAGCCTATTTTCAATTCGACCTGACGGGACTCGATCTCAACGTCAATTCACCCGCGACCTTTCAGTTAAAAGTGATTGGGAACGCCTATCGTGTCCAATTGTGGGGGCTTAACCAGGCTTATCCCGATTTCAATTCCGCGATCACCTGGAATAGCGCGCAAGCCAACGACCCCAACTCCAACAATCTCCTTACTGGCGGATCGTCTGCCGCGAGCCCCATCGGAAATTCCGTCATGCTTCCCGGCGCGGGCACCTACAGTTTCAGCCTGCCGCGCCTGGGCGATTTCCTGTTCAATAATCGCGTCACGCTCGCGCTTTCTCCGGTGGACGATCCAGCGGATAACGCGGGAGGGTTGCGGATTCAAAGAACCAATTCCTCCATCGTGGTTTCGGCCAATGTTCCGGCGCCGCTTCCGCCGAGCCATTTCATTACCGGGATTGTCAGCCAGCAAAATGCAGTGATCACGCTCAGTTTTCTCGGTGCGCCGAACCAGACTTATCGCGTCGAGGCGATGGATAATTCGGTCCTGACCAATTGGACCAGCATCGGCACGAACGTCGCATCGTCTGATGGCTCCTGGTATTTTAATGATTTGCAGTCGGCGAAATATTCTTCACGGTTCTATCGGTCCGTGGCGCAGTGAACCGTTTCGCTTTCGATCCAACGGGCGTGAATGAGTTTGCCGCACTGGAGTCTCACAAAAATGAAAACCATATTTTTAATTTTGGCGTTATTCGCCGGGTTGACTGCGGCTCGGGCCGACGTAAAGCCGAACGGACTTTTCTCCAATGGTGCGGTTTTGCAGCAGGGGGTCGAGGTTCCCGTCTGGGGTTCGGCCAACGAAGGCGAAAAAGTCATCGTCAGGTTTCAAGGTCAGGAAGTTTCCACGATTGCAGAGAAAGGTCGGTGGCTCGTGCGATTAAAGCCGCTCAAGGCGGGCGGGCCATTTATTTTGAACATCAGCGGAGAAAATTCCCTCACGCTCACCAATATTTTAATCGGCGAAGTCTGGTTGTGCAGCGGCCAGTCCAACATGGGATTTCAATTGTATCGCGCGGCCAATGCTGCTGAGGCGCTGGCTGCCGCGGGCGACTCACAGTTGCGTTTATTTTCCGTCCCGCACGAATCATCCGACACCCCCCGCGCGGATGTTTCGGGGAACTGGAAAGAAAGCTCCGCGCAAACCGCGTCAAACTTTTCCGCCGTGGCCTGGTTTTTTGGAAGAGATTTGCGTCGCGCGCTGAATGTGCCGGTAGGTTTGATTGATTCCTCTGTCGGCGGATCCCCCGCCGAGGCTTGGACCTCGCGCGAAACTTTGGCAACGGACCCGGAGTTAAAAAAAATTATCGAGTTGCAGGCGGAAAACGTCCGGAAGTTTAACCCGGCGAAGGCGGAATCGCAGCACAAGACGGCTCTGAAAAAATATGCGGACGAAGTTAAAATTGCCGAAGCCGCCGGAAAACCGGCTCCAC
>JBDSIW010000202.1:0-3037 GCA_039917795.1 Verrucomicrobiota bacterium
TGCTGGAGGAAGAATCCATGAGCACGGCGATTTCTGGATTCTCGGTTCGTTTGATTTGCTGAACAAATTCCGGTCGAAGCAGAGTGACGACGATCATGGTGATGAGCACGAAGCGAAGCGTTTCGAGCAATGCAACGGTGCGGCGTTTCCCACTACGCGGCCAATTCGCCCAGCAAAGCCACCCCGCTCCGAGCCAGATTAAAACTCCGACGAAAATCACCCAAAATGAGGCTGCGATAGATAGGTTCATGTGGGCAGCACCTGCATCATTGGCGAACACGAATGCGGTGGACTTCCACAAGAAACAATTTGCCGCGATAAAATTCTTGCGCCGGGTTGGTGACGAAAAATGCGTTTAACCGTTCCATCAATTGCGGAATGATTTCAGGATGAGTGTGAAGTTGGATTGCAATGATACCGTGAAATTCTTTTGGCGGATAGGCGACGATGTCGGAAAAGTCGCCATTCAATGAAACGAGAATCGCATTGAGGGCGCGCGCCTTCGCGATCACGTCAGTATCCGGAGAGCGAATCGGCAAAATTTCGCTGAGAACGGAAACGTTGTGTCCCGCACGACGCAAGGCGTCGCTGATTTCCAGCGGGACGCATTGATCGCAAAAGAAGCGAAGACTCATGCCGCGACAGGCGCTTCGAAGACAGCGAGGTCGCGCGCGTAGTCGAGACAGGCGGACACATCCTCGGTGGTGAGGCCTGGAAATTCCCGAAGGATGACAACCGCGTCGCGTTCAGCGGCGAGATAACCCAGAACAAGGGCGACAGGAATACGAGTGCCTTTGATACAAGGTTTGCCACGGAGGATTCTCGGATCGCTGACGATGTGTTCGCGCCAATTCATAGTTGCAGGGTCAGCGTAATACAGCGCCAGAAATGACGCAAAGTGTTTGTGACAATCAACCTGCTACCAGCATCCTGCTGGCAGAGGCTTAGTTTAACCAGACGTTTCATCGAGCCACAATTTTCTGCCAGCAAGAAGCTGGCAGCCCGTTTGCAATCAGGCGGCCACCTCGCGTTTAGAATTTTTTGGCACAAGACGATTTTCTTCTGCGCTCACTTTCCCCGGCAAAACCAAAATGCTTTCGCCAATCAGGAACACCAGCATTCCGAAAAGAAAGATGCGCCAGATTTCGCCTTGCAACGCGTCGCTCTTAGCTTGTTTGTCCTGTAACATCTGAAATGAAACTCCGGCGAATAATTTTTGCGCGGCGTTCATTTCCAGAATCTCCAAATCATCTTCCGCTGGTGGACGATTGACCGCGACAAGCCGATCTCCAGAACGATAAACGCCAGCTTGTGAGCGAATGTTTTTCGGCGTGGTTGAATCGACTGAAGTCCATTGCTTTTGCTGATCGGCCTGACTCAATTCACCACAACTCACGCTCGCGACCTGTTGCAAACGTTTGCTGCCCGATTGCAATAAGCGCTGCGTCATTGGAACGAGCACGGGACCGTCGCCGAGATTCGACCAATCTTTATTCGGCAACGACGCGCAAAAATAAATTTCTCCGCGACCAACGATTTGTCTCGCGAGAAACGGCGAGCCATCCTCAAACGCGGCGAGCGAACTTTTTGCGCCATTGATAATCTGTCGGCGAATAAATTCTGTTTGCGCGAGCGGCAGACTCAATCCTTCATCAGTTTTGGCGAGCGGGCCTTGTTCCTCATCCCATTTGGTGATGCGAAAACTTTTATCAGCATCAGCATTTTGAATTTCGCCCCAACTAATTCCGTTGAATTGCTGCGCATCGGGTTTTCCGCTTGGGAAAAAAATCGCGCAACCGCCTTGCTCGACAAATTCCAGGATGCGACCCGCTTCAACCGATGCAGGCAACGAGCCTTGCCAGAAAAGAACGCTTCGGCTCTCGAGATTTGCACCCGTCGATTCGGCGGGCCGAAGAATCTGGGCGGCCTCCTTGTCTTTCGCAATAGCCGCGCTCGCCAGCTTCAGAAAACGGGCGGTCGCCCCGTCTTCACTCACCACGGTGGCTCGCGGCGGAGTTTCGCTTCCATAAACAAAATAAGTTTTGTTGTCGGAACCATTCGCGTCAGCAGGCAATTGAAAGCTGCCCCAGCCCGCCTCTTTTTTATTTCCAAGCTCCGCCTTGTACCGCCAGCGTAACGCCTGGCCGTCGAGCGCGACCTCGGCTTCTGCCTCGGAGCCATCCAGAACTGTTTTGATTGGCATCCGCTCGCCAGATTCGACGTTGCGCTGAAGATCGAGGACGAATTGAAGTTCGTTTTGATCGCCTTTGGCGCGGCGCGAAATTTCCTGAACGGAAATGGACGTGTTGCGTTCGGGTGGCTGATTGAGCGCGAGCAGACGAACGCGAACTTTTTGTGGAAGCGAGCCGAGTTGCGCGACGACGGTTTTGAAACGCGCGTCGTCCGGTTGCCAATTGCTGCGTTGCAAATCGGAGGCGATCCAAATCTCGGCGGAGCCTGAGCGATTTTCGATCAGGTAATTGAAAGCGGATTGCAACATCGCGGGGAGATCGGCGGCGGTATCGGTCGGCGCGGTGAGCGAAAGTTCGGGGAGCGCAGTGGCGTTGATAATTTCTTGCGGCAAACGCGTCGCGCTGTCGATCAAGACGAGATGACTTGCACCATCGAATTCTTTCGCGGCTTGCGAGATTAGTTTCAAAGCCTGCTCGCGTTTGGTTATTTTGCCGAAAATTTTGGTTTCCATGCTCGCGGAGCGATCGAGCAAAATGAGCACCACATCTGGCGCAGGCGAAAGCATCCAGCCCATCCAGCCGCCAGCGAGCGGACGCGCCAAAAATAAAAGAAGCGCGAGAACGGCGAGCGTACGGAATAGGAGAATTAAAAATTGGCGGAGTTTCGCGTGACTCGTGGAGGCGCGGGTGGCGGAAAGGAGAAAGCGCATCGCAGCCCACGGTTGGCGACGATGCCGCATGCGGTTGATCAAATGAATGATGACCGGAAGCAAAATGAGGGGCAATCCCCACAAAATGAATGGCTGGAGAAAGGTCACGGTGAGAACGTTTGAAAGCCCTGAAAG
>JBDSIW010000203.1:0-4471 GCA_039917795.1 Verrucomicrobiota bacterium
TGATTTCTCCTGAGTGAATCGCGTTCATAATCTCCTGGGCGGAATAGCCGGGTTGCGGCAATTCGTCTGGCGAGATTCCCCAAACGCCGGCGACATGTTCGCGCGCCTTCGGATCGAGCAACGAACGCTGACCGGGCAGTTGATCGCATTTCTGCCCATGCTCGCGTCCTCCCTGTCCGTTGCCCTGACCGGTGATCATGGTGCAGCCGCATCCTTCGCGTCCCAGGTGACCGGTGGCCAGCGTCAAATTAATCAGCGCCGAGCAATTCTCCACACCCTTCGACTGATGCTCCAGTCCACGCGCATGCATCGCAATGGCACGTTCGGCCTTGCCGAACATGTGGGCCGCTTTTTCGATTGCTTCCGGGGGGACGCCAGTCATCTCCGCCACTGTTCGCGGATCGAATCGCGCGACCGACGCTTTGACAGCCTCAAATCCACTGGTGTGCTGTTCGATGAAGTCGTCGTCCTGCAAATTGTCACGCAAAACGATATGCAGCATGCCGCTCAACAGCGCGAGATCGGTACCCGGGCGCAAAGGCAGGAAGAGATCCGCGTTGCGCGCGATCGGCGTCATGCGTGGGTCGGCGACAATCAACTTGCCCCCGTTATCGCGACAACGCCAGATGTAATCCGTTGTAATGGGCGCGCATTCGCCCACGTTCGCGCCAATGGCGAAGATTACTTGTGCCTTTGGAATTTCCGACCAGGGAATCGGACTGCGGTCCACATCGAACGCCAACTTGTAGGCGACGCCCGCTGAGACCATGCAAAGGCGCCCGTTGTAATCAATGTGTCTGGTACCGAGCGCCACCCGCGCGAACTTCCCCAGCAGATACGATTTCTCCGTCGTAAGCGAGGCCCCCCCATACACCGCAACCGAGTCCTTTCCGTAGCGTTCCTGTACTTCCTTCAGGCGGCGCGCCGTAAACGCCATCGCGTCTTCCCAACTCGCTTTTACAAATCCGGCGTCGGTACGGAGTATCGGATCCAGCAACCGGTCCTGATGATTGGACTGAAGGTATCGTTTGACGCCCTTCGGACAGAGCATCCCGCGATTGAACGGGAAATCTTCCCACGGTTCGAAACCAATTACGTGATTTCCGCGCACCTTTAACTGGATACCGCATTGTTGCCCGCAGAAACAGCAATGCGTCTTGACCAGGCGATCGGGCTGGGTTCTCGCTTCCTTACTCCAGCCGCCCTCTGGAGTGTAATTGAGATGCGGCCCATAGCGGTCGCGAAGCTGTTCCAGCGTTCCGGGCGATTTAGCCATTAGCAACCTTTTGTGCGATGGATTTCAATTTGAGTTGCGACAATGAGAGCGTCTTTCGTTTGCACGGCGGGCAAAAGTCCTGCCACGCGAACGGTGTTCCCGGTACTTCGTAGTCAAAACCGAGTTGGGGAAGCACAATCTTGAGATCTCGCACGTGCATGGCCGAAGCAAAACGCTCCTTGCACCGCGGGCAAATCGCACCAGGTCCCTCGGCTCCGGTCTTCTGGTACAGCTTTACGCCCAACTGCGCTGGCCGTTGAAAGATATGGAAAAACTTTCCAAACGGCAGAAACAGCAATGCCGCAATGACGGTGATGGCGTGAATGATCGACAGAAAGCTGTATGCTGTACCGCGCAGCCACTCCTGCGAAATCGTCAGAGCGATCCCCGTCACGGAAATGGCGAACAGGAGGATGACAGGGAAGAAGTCCATCGCGAAACTCTGCAGTGTCTGCGCGCCCTTATCACGGAGACGCCTCCAGAGCGAAAGGACAACACCGGCGATCACGAGTACGGCGGCGATATCGAGCCCGTGGAACAGTAACGACGCCACAACCGTGTGGAGCGGGAAGCTGCCCGCCGGAAATCCAAAAAGATAGGTCACGTAGATGAGTTGATCGTTTGGCGACGATCGGAATGCGATCCAACCAAAAACTAGGGGAAACGTAATGGCTGCGGCCAGAATGCACCCCCAGAAGAGGCACTGGTGCATCCACCAGCGGAGGCGAGATCGTTTCGCGATGAAGGTTTGTGCGACGATGTTCCGCCCAGTCAGGCCTGCGAGCGTGAGAGTGGTCCGAAAAATCCCCTGGCTGCGAAATAATTCCCATCCCCGGCGCCAATACATTCGCGTGGGTGGCTTATCGAGCCAGACGTTGTAGTGAAAGACAACTCCCCACGTTGCGAAGATAATGGCAAACGTGTAGATCACCAATGCGGGATCGAAATTTTCCAGGTTACGTGACCCCACGACAATAGCGGCAATCAGAACGAGAGTGAACAACGTGGCCCAAGCGGATGCTCTGACGCGGTCGGCGGCTCGGGTCAGATGGGCAGGGAGCGACAGATCTAATGCATCCTGCCGGGGAATGAAGACTCGTGCGTTCAGCCGCCACATCAATAGCGAGACGAGTGCAAGCAAGACGTAACCTGGCCATACTGCCCCCATGCGGTCGCGGAATATGCCTAGCAAAAGAGGTGGAAAGAAACCGCCAAGTCCCCCCATTGCGCCCACCAGGCCTGTCACGGTGCCTGTTTCGCGCGGGAAGTATTGTGGTACCAGCTTGAAGACAGCGCCATTGCCCAATCCCATCATGACTGCGCATCCTAACGCTCCGATGGTAAAAGGCAGCATCGAAGGCCAAGCGAGCAGAAGTGCGAATGGAATGACGATGGAGAAAACGGTTGACAACACTCGAGCGCCACCGATCCGGTCAGAGAGCCATCCTCCGACCGGGCGTAACAGAGTCGCCAATACAACAAATCCCGCCGTTCGAAAACCAGCGTCGGCAGGTTCCAGATGGAACTGATCCCTCAAGAGGCTTGGCAGGTAGATTGAGAAGGCGACGAAACCGCCGAATGTCAGGAAATAGAATGCCGACAACACCCACGAGAGGCGTTCTCGCGCAAGCAAACCGACCATCTCGGCGATGGATTTCGGACGGACCGTCACGGGCGCATTCCGGGCGAACATCCAAAACAGAACCGCCCATACAAGGAGGACCACGGCCACCCCTCGGAAAATGTTTTGCCACCCAAACGAGACTGCCAAAAGCGGGCCGAGAAAGACCGCCGCGGATTGGCCAATATTTCCCAGTCCGTAAATGCCCAAGGCGCTGCCTTGTTTCTCAGCGCTAAACCAGCGCGACACAAATCCTACTCCGACAGCAAAAGACGATCCTGCCAGTCCCAGGAAGAAACCACCCAACAGCAATTGCTGGTACGTTTGCGCCATCGGCGTCATGAACGCGGGTATCGCGCAGACGATCATAAGTAGCGAGAAGACGAGCCGCCCCCCAAAGCGGTCCGCGAGCATTCCGACGGGAAGCCGCGCCAGCGATCCCAACAACACGGGCACTGCCACCATGAAGGCCGCCTGGGTAGCGGAGAGGTGAAAAGCATCGCGGAATCGTGGGGCAAACGCGGCGATCAATCCCCAAGCCGCAAAGCAGACGGCGAACGAGCTAGTTCCGAGAGCCAATGACAGCAGATTATTTCGTGCCGCTGATGTTTGAGAACTCATTCGTTATCCCCGACGGTCCCCTTAACTATAGGGATAATTCCTGAACGCGGGGCAAAAGTGCCCAAACATCCACGCTGCAAACCTCTTCATCGACGGTGTCAGAGTTGTGTGCCGGTCTCAGGCGCTGTACGAAATGACCATTCAAGCGCTTTCGCCAATGTGGCAAGCACGTTTGTGTTCCTATGAGCGAAGAAGGCTCAAATTTGCGAATCGGCTGTTTGCCGTTTCGAGGCTGCGGGGCTTAGCGCGATCACCAGGCCACTGTCAGGCTGCGACGCCAGTTCTTCAGTCCCGGCCACCGTATTATGGCTCCCGTCAAACAAACAGTCGTTACACAAATCGCCCCTATGCCGTTCACGGCTCGGCCGCTCTCTCCGAATAGCAGGTTTTCATGAAGGTTCACGAGGGTTCACGAGCCACTCGACGGAAAACGCTGCCCGTCACGCTCATCGACACTAAATAGAGACCGACTCCCGCCCCCACCGACAGGTGAATCTGGAACAACATTTTGCGTACCCAAAAACGCTCGGGATGTTGCAGCCATCGCTGCCAAGTTGAAAGTTCGACTGTTGGGACCTGTCGTTTCGGCAATTGCGGGCTCGACCGCGCCGTCTGATCGTTGATGTCCATTCCGTCGCCCCCGACTAATCCTCCCATCTTCCGAAGAATAGTTGGAAGCGGCACAGGCAAATGGTTTAGCGGAAGCGTGGCTTTTCGCGATTGAGACAATCCACGATGACGGACCCCGTAAATATTGAACGCATATTGAACGCATAAGGATGCCTCCGGTTCGCTTCCGAGGTAAGCTCGATAGGAACCGTGACTAATTGGATCGCCCTCTACGTACTTCTCGTTTTGTTCATTGCGACGCTAGTTCGTTCGGCTTTGGGCTTCGGCGAAGCTCTCATTGCAGTCCCGTTACTCGCGCTGGTCATGCCTGTGGGAATAGCCGC
>JBDSIW010000204.1:0-4746 GCA_039917795.1 Verrucomicrobiota bacterium
CACGCAGCTCGGAAGTGAGTTGAAGATTTTTCGCATTTCCCCAAGGCGTTTGCGCCCGGAGCGTCGAAAATTTAACCGAGCCGCGCAGGCTGCGTGGCTCCGCAGCATCACCGCTGAACGTCAAAGCGAGTTGGGGATCGCCGGTCAGCCGGATCTGCCGGAGCGTTGATGCGATCTGGCTGAGATCCTCTTTCCCGGCATGATCTTTTTTCGGCCGGAAAAACTTCAAGGCCCGCAACCCGGTGAAATTGGTGATCACGCCCTCGAGCTTGATATGGGCGCCAATGGAATCGCCCTCGAGTTGGACGAGGTCGAGGGTTTGCGGATTGGGGAATTGGATGCGGGCGGTGATATTGCTGAACGCAAACGACAAGTCGTTCGTTTTTGCAACCGGCCAGAGCAGGCTTCCTTCCTTGAGCGTGATCGAGTTCAGGCGCGGGTGGGAATCAAAAAGCGAGCGAAGATCGAGATCCAATTCGGCCTCCTTCGCGGAAAAGTTGGGTTGCATCGGATCCTTGAGCCAGCTGAATGCGGCGCGGTCGATCACGATGCCGCGATACCAAAGCCAGCGGATGCGTTGGAAATCGAGCTGAATTCCCGCCGCGCGAACCTCGGCGAGCAAAGGGCCTTTGAGGAATTCGGGCAGCCCAATGGTTGTGACGTAAATCACCGCAATCACACCGAGCAGGATCAGGGTCAAAATGAATATCCGGCACCAGCGAAAAAGGCGGCGCAAAGGGGAGTGTCGGCGTTGGGTCGGTTTCGCCATTGTCACCTGGAAGGAATGCTCAGGCTCTCCTGCACTTCAAAAAAGAGTGGCCACGGAAATTCAAAAACCATCCGGATGCCATCGAGCGACGTCGCGGCAAAGCGTGTCCCGTATTCCGAGAAGCCGCCGAATTCGAGAGACAATGTTTCGGTTTTGCCGCCGCTTTTGACCTCGATCTGGATGCGGTGATCCGTTTCTTTTATTCCGAAGCGCCCGGTGTCGGTTTCATTCCGGGCGATCCAGAAAACCGCCTGCAATTCTCCAAGCCGATGGAGGGATTCCTCGAAGGCTAGGGGATTGAAAATTCCCTGCGAACCCGGAGCGAAACCCCATTCACCTTTTGGGTTGCGCACCATTTTTCGCTCCTTTCCTTTTTGATGAATGGCCACGCTGCTGACTTCCTCGGGGGTGAAACTCCAGATGCGGCGCTGGCGAAATTGCCAGGAGGCGCGCGGGAGGCGGTTGTAATCCGCAGGCGGGATCCAGTTGACCGTGTCAGGATATTCATCGAGGCGGCGGACGAAAATTTTTCCCGGCTGGTTGGTTCCAAAATCAATTTGCCCGATCACAGAATTGCCCAGCGTTCCCGCCGTCCACAGCGTGTATTGCAGGACCGGGGTTTTTAGCCCGTAGATTTCAAAGTCGGCCACGACTTCTTTCTCGATTTCCACCTCAGCCCGGCTCAGGAAACCGAGAACCTCGCGGATCAATCCCGCATCGACCGGGAGATTCGTCGCGCCACGAATCGCCCAGGAATTTCCATTGCGCTGCAAGCTGAACGAGTCTTCGCCGCGCACAGCGATCTCGACCACGCTGTTGGACGGAATATTGACCAGGTGTTTGTCCACGAAATTGGTGTGAGGAGTGCGCCACTGGTCAAGCGTTTCGCGCGCAACGCGGAAAATGGAATTTTGATTTTGCAGGCGCGCAAAAACTTGAGTGGGCTCATTCGTCGGACTGCGACCGATCTGAAGAGTGGCGAGAATGTTAGTGTCCCACGCGAAAGAGAGTTCAAGCTCCGGCGGTTGCAGACCGAAACTTTCCAGGTCAGCCGGAGGCTCGTCCGTCTCAAACTTCACCACTTGCAGGACGGCGGTTTTGTCGAGCAATTCCTCGACCTTCACATTGTCGGCGCGCGCCTGGAGCGGCGAGGTCATCCGCCAAAGGTTGTTCGTCCGGAGCAAAGTGAGAGCTTTATTTCCGGAACGGGTTTTCACGGAATTGATCGGGTGATCTATGTGGAACAAAGTGCGGTCGCGCCAGTCATTGTTGGAATGCGGCAGCAATTTCAAGAGGTCCGCGTCCACCACGTAAACTCCCGCGTCGCCCACGACCTGCAAATAAAATTGCTCACCGACCGGGGTGTTCGTGCCAATGAGCAAATTCAAAACGGTGTTGGATCCGGCCTTGACCACGATTGAATCGTTCGCGGCAGTGAAGCCAAATTCCTCCTGCGCTTTGGGGCGATCTTTTAATTCCTCGGCCGTGATCCGGGTTTGCCAATCCAGGCCGGCCAGCGCGGACAAAAGTTTTTCGACCTGCCCGGCAGCGGCGGGAGACGAGATCGGGGTGGTCAATGTCCAAAAGTGGTTGGTGCGCACGGCGTGGATTTCGCGTTTGGCGCGGCGGACTTCAATGGCGGTGATGGAGTTGGTGTCGAAGTTGGGAAAGATTTTGGTGCTCGACGCGAGGGTCGTTCGGATGCGCAGCGGGTATTCAACGAAAACAATGAAAACAACGAGCAGGGCGGCGATGGCTACGCAGGTCCATGTCGTTTTCGAATTCATCGCAACTAGCTTCGACGCCGGAGCCAGACGAGTCCACCGAAGAGCAGGATGGCACCTGGCATTCCGGCGAGCAGAATCCATTGCAACTTCTTCATCTGCGAGCCAGTGACCATCAGCCGGTATTCTTTGATGGGGCGCGGGCCAATGCCGGCAAGCAACATCTGCGGTCGATCGATCAGCCAATTGACGGCGGAGCTTGCGAAATAATGATTGGCGGCTTGGTCGAGAAGCTGGTTGTCAAAGCATAGAGAATCGCCGACGACCAGGATTCGGGTGACGCCCCGCTCGGTCGTGACGTTTTTGATCGAGCCATGTTCCACCGCGACGACGAGAGGAAGAATCCCCCGGATTTGGCTGGTGGTGACTTTCCCGTCTGTGTCGCGGAATTTAGCCTTTCCGACGGCATTGGTGCTCGTGGCCGCGAGAACTTCCACCTGGGGCGCATCGGCGGCTTGAACTGAGGTCAATGCGTTGGAGTAAACCATCCGCGGCAGGACGAGGTAGATTTGCAAGCTCTCGGCCGCGATCGATTTCATCACGGGATGCTCGCCGCGTAAATTAACAGGCGACAAATCGTCACCGGTGGTCGAGTGCCCGGCATCGGTAATTTTATAATTCTCCACGCCGACATTCCATTTTTGCAGCGTCTTTTCGATCCCGGAATCGGTGCTGGCCGCGAGGTTGTTCAGCATCACGAGCAGGCGGCGGCCTTCCTTGAGATACGCCTCGATCTTGGCGAGTTCATAATCCTGAAACTGCGCTTTGCCCGGCCCGGCAACGACCAGCAATTGGCAGTCGGCCGGAATCTCGTTCGTGCCGGCGAGGGCAAGTTTTTCCCAATCCATGTTGAGTTCATCCTTGAGTAGCGCGGCGAATTTTCCGTAACCGGTGTCCACGGCGATATTTTCCGGATCGTGCTCGCCGTGGCCGTAAACGAAATAAGCCTTGGGTCGTCGAGGATCGATCACTCCGAAAATGGCGGCGGAGAAAAGCAACTCGCCCTTGAAGGCGTTGCGGCGGACGGAACGGCTCCCGGCCAGCATGGCGTTGAGGTCGTAATCGTAGAGATCCTTCCCGTAAACGACTTTCGGACGACCGCCGCTGTCGAAGACGACGAAATTATTGTCCTTGAGCGAGCCGAGTTGGTATTTCGCGAGAAACGCCGCAGCCTTTCCGGCCGAGCGGGTGTAATCCAGCGTCTGCACGTGGATATTGGGATTGGCGTAGCTGTATTGTTTGAGCAAAGCCAGGACGAGGCTATAGATTTCCTCATTCTTCTGTTGGTCGTAGAAAATCGTCACGTCCACCTGATTGGTCATGCGCTGGAGCAATGCGGTGGTTTGGGGAGTGATCTCAAAATGGGAATGCGCGCTGATTTGGAAGCGCTTGAAATATCCCGACGCGAAATAATTTGCGATCCCTACGAGCGCGAGCACCGCGATGACGCCGATGACGGTATTGAACCAAATCAGCCAGCGGCGTCTTTTCGAGAAACTCGGTTTGGGGGCGTCGTCGTCCATGTTATTTCCAGCGGCGGCTTTCGATCACCCGGTATGTCAGGAACAGGAAAAAGAAGGTGAAGCTGAGATAAAAAACAATGTAACGCGTGTCGATGATGCCGCGGGTGAAATCGCGCATTTGCTCACGCAGGGCGAAGTAGTTCAACGCCTGGGCGCCCCAGGTGTTACCCAGGCTGATTTGTTCCGACAGAAAGCTGATCAGGAAAAGCGTGATGCCGATCACGAAACTGATCATTGCCGCGATGATCTGACTGCGGGTCAAGGCAGAGGCAAAGCAGCCGAGCGACATGTAGAGGCAGCCAACCAGAAATATTCCCAAGTAAGTGCTGGCGGCAATGCCGAGGTCGAATCCCGCGCTTTCCTGCGTGAAATGCTGCACCACCATGATGCAGGCGAAAAGCGGGAGCCACATCAGCATGTAAAAAATCATGGCCGCAAAAAACTTCGCCAGCACCACCTGCAAATCGCCAACCGGCGTGGTCATGAGCGTCTCAAAAGTTCCGGAAGATTTTTCCAGCGCGAACAAACGCATCGTGATGATGGGCGCCGAAAGCAGCAGGATCAGCCAGAAGAAAGCCGTCACGTAAAAAATTTCCGTGACGGGCATCGGCGTGCCCTCGCCATTCAAATTGTTCAGCATGATCACGAAGCTCAGGCCGATCTGGAAAGC
>JBDSIW010000205.1:0-2931 GCA_039917795.1 Verrucomicrobiota bacterium
ATCCACGCCGCCGACAAGTAATCGTTTGTGATAAAGCTCCAGCGCGATGCGCATGTAAAATTCGCAACCGAGCGCGTTGTGAAATGTTTTGAACGGTTGCGCCGCCGCGCCGCCGGGTATGCCTTGCATGATCGGCGTCTCCACTTCCACGTAGCCGCGACCGTGGAAAAAATTCCGAATCTCGCGAACGATGGCGCTCCGTTTCAGGAACGTCTTTTTCACGTCGTCGTTCGACATCAAATCGAGATAGCGCTGGCGATAACGAATCTCGGTGTCCACCACGCCGTGCCATTTCTCCGGCATGGGTCGAAATGCTTTTCCCAAAATGACAAAGCTCACCAGCTTGACGGAGATTTCGCCCGTCTTGGTCGTGAACATTGTTCCCTTCACGCCGATGAAATCGCCGAGGTCAAGGTGGGTAAAAGTGTGCCAATGCACGTCGCCGAGCGCATTCTTCTGCGCGTAAATCTGGATGCGCCCGCTCTGGTCTTTGATGTCGATGAAAATGCTTTTGCCCATTTCGCGATGCGCGGTGATGCGACCGGCCAATGAAACTTCCTGGCCTTCCACATATTCGCCCAGTCGATACTTTTCGCGCGCTTCGTTGCATTGTTCCTTGGGAGAAAATTTATTTCGAAACGGGAAAATCCCTTTTTCTTCCAGCGCTTTGAGCTTTGTGCGCCTCTGTTCGATCAGCGGATTGGTTTCATCCATACCAGCAGATAAAACACCGGCACCGTCTCGATGTCCAAGTTTTTGATGCCGCAGGCGTGGACGAACGACGCAAATCTGGGAACGTGTAGATTCGATCTGAAAACTCCAGCGCCATTCCCTGCGTCGATCAGCCCGGTGAATTTTTTAGAGCCTCAAGCAGGCGAAGTTTTGTCTTCTCGATGTCTTGCCGGGACTCTTCCATAAAGAATTCCTTGCTCGTCCCAAGGCTCTTCGAGGTAAGAATCGCCGCCGCGTTCAGCTTTTCGTCGATCAATTTCTCGATTTGTTCCAGCACGTTTTCCGCGATCATAATTTTCCTTTGGCTTTGTGGCTTCCATCAAATACGACAAATCCCGCCGGGGATATAAAAGACTTTCGCTGGATTTTATCCACGTCTCGGAGCAGAGTGCTTTATATGAAGCTGATTCTATCGACGCACAATGTCACCCTCACCAAAGCAATCGAAGATCACATCGTTTCCCGAATCGAAAAACTGGAGCATCTGGACCACGACGCGATCAATGCCCGGGTTATTTTGGAGCATGACCAGTTAAAAGTGCCGGAGCGCCAATTCACCTGCTCCATTCGGCTCTCGGTTCCCGGCCCGGATTTATTTGCGGAAGATTCCGAGATCGACCTTTATGCCGCCATCGACCTCGTCACAAAAAAAATGGAACAACAACTCCGCAAGCGTCACAATAAATTCAAAGCGAAAAACCACACCCTTGCCTCCCGCTCGAAACGCACCGCCCAGGAAGCGAATCTTTAATCCCCTGCCCTGGAATCGCAGAACCGAAATCAGGCGGGCGTTTGCTCGATGACGCAAATGATCATTCGCGCCCGAATCATTCTGCCCATCTCCAGTCCTCCCGTTGAAGACGGAGCCGTCAAGATCACGGAAAACCGCATCGCCGCCTTGGAACGCTGGCGCGATTTGAAAACAAATCCCGGCCCGGTCGTTGATCTGGGGGACGCCATTATTTTACCGGGCCTGATCAATGCCCATTGCCATTTGGATTACACGGACATGGCGGGAATGATTTCCCCGCAAAAATCATTCAGCAGTTGGATCAAAGCGATGCTCGCGCTTAAATCGCACTGGTCGTATTCCGAATATGCCCAGTCCTGGATTCATGGCGCGAAAATGCTGCTCCGCACCGGCACCACCACGGTCGCGGATATCGAGGCCGTTCCCGAGTTGCTCCCCGAGGTTTGGTCCACTTCGCCACTCCGGGTCCTTTCATTGTTGGAGTTGACCGGGGTCAAAAGCCGGCGTGTGGCCCGCGAAATTATTTCCGAGGCAGCCCGCCGCATCGAGTCACTTGCCTATGCAAAAAACTTCATGGGCCTTTCGCCGCACGCCTTGTATTCCACCTCGCCCGATCTTTTGAAACGCAGCGCGGAAATTGCCCGGGAAAAAAACTGGGTGCTCAGCACACACGTCGCCGAGTCGGAGGAAGAAATGGAAATGTTCCTCCAGGGCCGCGGCGCGCTGTTCGAATGGCTGAAATCCCAGCGCGATATGGCGGATGTCGGCGCGTCACCCGTTGAACTGCTCGACCGCCAGGGAATGTTGACACCCAATTTTGCCGCGGTTCATGCGAATTACATTTCAAAAAGCGATGCCGCATTACTTGCAAAGCGCCACTGTTCCGTCGTGCATTGCCCGCGAAGTCACGACTATTTCGGGCACAATCCTTTTCCCAGGAAGATTCTAGCCGATGCCGGGATCAATATCGCGCTCGGTACCGACAGCCTCGCCAGCATTCGAAAGCAGCCCGCGCAACCCGTGGAGCTGAACATGTTTTCCGAGATGCAAAGTTTTGCGAAAGCGAATCCAGACGTGTCGGCGGAGAAAATTCTACAAATGGCGACGATCAACGGAGCGCGCGCTTTGGGAATGCAAAAGCAAATCGGTGAACTTACACCTAATGCGTTCGCGGATTTAATCGCGCTGCGTTTTTCCGGAAAAATCTCCGAAGCACACGAGGCAGTTCTTCAGCACAAAGGCGAAGTTTTGGCCTCCATCATTGACGGGAACTGGGTTGTTAAGCCGTGAAGATTGGTTGCAGGTTTTTTCCAGGTGCGCCGAAGGCTACCTCGCAAGATTTGAGACTTCGAGATGGGGGAAGGGCTGTGTCCATCCATTCTGATCTGAATAATGTGATTCAATTCGAAGTAACTCGAATCTGAGCCTTCTTGCGAACTCAAGGAGCG
>JBDSIW010000206.1:0-3736 GCA_039917795.1 Verrucomicrobiota bacterium
CGCAATGGAATCAATTCCAGCTTCGGATCTTTTACTGGATAAGCCACCAAACCCAAATCGACGACGTTGCCGAGAACATCTTCGTAAACCTGATTGGCGCGCCGGTACTCGACATGAACATTCACCGTCGGAAAGCTGCGCAGAAATTTTTTCAAATACGGCGGAAGATCATGCAGGCCGATGCTGTAAATCGTGGCGACGCGAATCGTGCCGGAAATGATGTCTTTGATTTCCTGCAACCGGTTGTGCAGGGAATCGTAGGTTTGAATAATCTGTTTGCTGTAATCGTAAAGAACCTGGCCCTCGCGGGTGAGCCGGAATTTCTTTTTGCTGCGTTCGATCAACAGCGACTTGAATTGTTTCTCCAGCGAACTGATCTGCTGGCTGACCGCGGATTGGGTTACTTCATTGATTTGCGCGGCTTTGGTGAAGCTTTCAGTTTCGGTCAGATCACAAAAAACTTTCAGACTTTCAATTTGCATAAAGAGTTTTTGACGGCGGAGGAAGAAACCCCGTTCCACTTATTGAGTCAACGTTTGCTTAACTTTGCGAAGCAACTCCTGGCTGGTGAAAGGCTTTTGCAGATAAGTGTCATTCTCCTCCGCGTTATTCGCGCGAACATAACCGCTGGAGCAAATTACCCGCGTTTCCGGTGAAACCTGTCGAACCTTTTCCATCAACTCGCGCCCGCTCATGTTTGGCATGACCAGATCAGTGATCAGCAAATCGATGGGCTTCCGGCTTTTTGAAAAAATTTCCAGCGCCTTTTGGCCGGTGTTCGCCGTCAAGACATTGTAGCCGTACGACGACAAAATCATTTGCCCCATCGTGAGCAGCGAATCCTCGTCATCCACGAATAGAATGGTCTGACTGCCGCTGAAGTCCGAGATGTCCACCGAAACATCCTTCACCACCATTGGATTAGCGGGCAGATAAACCCGCACCGAGGTCCCATGTCCAAGTTCGCTCGAAACCGCCACGCCCCCGCCATGATTGGTCACGATGCCGTAAACCCAGGCGAGGCCCAGTCCACGATGGCGAGCGCTGTTTTTAGTCGTGAAAAACGGCTCAAAAATACGCGGGATGGTTTCAGCGCTGATGCCTGAACCCGTGTCCGCAAACTCGACGCACACATAGGTGCCCGCCACCAATTTAACCGTTCGGTCTTGGGTGGCTTCAGAAAGATCCAGATTGCGGGTCAGAACGCTGATTCGCCCGTCCTTCGGAATCGCCTCCAACGCGTTTTCGATGATCTTGATAAAAGCCTGCTGCATCTTGGCCTCGTCGAAGACGGATGAAAAAAGTTTGCGCTCAAGTTGCAAGGACCATGCGATGCGCGCGCGGTCTGGCGTGCGAAAGGCGTCCACCGTGCGCTGCAAGATGGCGTTCAAATTTCCCGCGATCTGAACGCGCACATTTTTTTCGTTGCGGCTGAAAGCCGCCAGATCGTTGGCGATCTCCGCAGCCTTTACCGCGGACTTTTCAATCTCGACGAGCGAACTCCGCCACGGATTCGTCGGCTCCATTTTGGTGAGGACGAGCGAGCTGTGACCCAGAATGCTGGTGAGGGCGTTGTTGAAGTCGAGCGCCACGGAACGGGCCAGTTGCAGAGCGCAATCGAGCTTTTGCTTGTGCGCCGAGCTGGTTTCGATCGAGCCGCCATTGGCTTCCTTGAACAACTGCAAGGTGAAAAACTTTTGCTCATCGCGAACGCCCTGCGCGATGTAAACCGCGAAGGCGACAGTCGATCCGCCCTTGACCGGGAATTTCAAGCTGACCAGGCCTGAGGGCGGATGCTCCGTTTGCGAAAGAAATTGCTCCGCAGAGAGAGGATTTTCGTTCGACCAAATGGCGGATAGGAGAGCCCGCTCTCCTTCCAGGACGCCCCCGAATAGAGTGAGAGCAGCAGGATTTGCCCTGCGAATTGTTCCCGACTCCTCCGCCATTACCACCGGCCAAGGCGCGTGTTCCAAAAGAAAAAAATCAGACTTCATGACTCGTTAAAAGACATCCTAGAGTAACCGGAAGCCACCCAACAGCAAACCGCTTAAATCGAAGGAGGCCGAAAATCCCGAAATGCGCCCGGCAGCAAATCCATCACGTTGTACTCTCGCACCTCTTTTGGCTGCGCGCTGTCGCTCACCCAGACCACCGCAGTGGGCGCATATTCCGCCAGCAACTGCCGGCACGCGCCGCAGGGCATGGCACCGCCTTTCAATCTCGCCGTCACTGCAATTGCTGAAAAATCCTTTTCCCCGCTGGTCAGCGCGCGGAACAACGCCACCCGCTCAGCGCAGCAGGTAAGCCCATAACTGGCGCTCTCCACATTGGCGCCCGGAATAATTTTCCCGCTGACGGTCAACAAAGCTGCGCCCACTTTAAATTTTGAGTAGGGCGCGCAGGCTCTTTCCCGGGCTTTCAGCGCAGCCGACATCAATTGGTTCCGGTTAACTTTTCCCATAGGACTCGCAAAATATTTTTAAGAACTGCGCCACGACCACTTTTTTTTGCTCAGCGATTGCCAAAACCTCGGAATGCGACAGTTCCCCTGCGCCCCGCCCCGCCGCCAGATTGGTAATGCAGGAAACCGCCGCCACCGCCAATCCGCACTGCCGTGCGACAATCGCTTCGGGAACAGTACTCATGCCAACGGCATCCGCGCCAAGCCGGCCAAATGCGCGAATCTCCGCCGGCGTCTCGTAGCTTGGGCCGAGTGTCGCCAGATAAATTCCAGAGTGCAGGCGAAGCTTCGTTTGCTTCGCGGCTTTTCTGAGCATTTCCCCCATTTTTGCGTCGTAAACCTGCGTCATGTCCACGAAGCGCGGCAATCCCGCCACCGCCGGACCGCGCAATGGATTGGTCCCCATGAAATTAATATGGTCCTCCAGAGCCATGAAGTCGCCTGGCTTGAATTTTCGGTTGATGCCGCCGGCTGCATTGGTCAAAAGCAGCGAGCGAATGCCGAATTCCGACAGAACGCGAATCGGAAACGTGACGCGCTCCATGTCGTGGCCTTCATAAAAATGGGTCCTTCCCTTCAGAACCAACACGGGTGTTTTTCCAAATTTTCCGATGACAATTTTCCCAACGTGCCCGCTCACGCCCACCGACGTGAAACCGGGAAGCCGGCCATACGGTATCTCCACTTCAATGCTCAGATGAGTCAACGCGTGCTGAAAACCGCTGCCCAAAATCAACGCGAGACCCGGTCGCAGCGAAGTTTGTTTGCGCAAAAGCGCCGCCGTCGTTTTGGGATTGAAAGTCACACCGCCATCATAGGTTGCCCGCTTGATTTATCTCAAACCTAATCTACCCTCGGTCCGTAGTTTCTCGATATGCAATTAAACAACGACGAAATCCGCCGCTACTCACGCCATTTGATCCTTCCGGAAGTCGGTTTGGCCGGTCAGAAAAAGATCTGTTCCACGAGCGTCCTTTGCATTGGCGCAGGTGGACTCGGCTCGCCCATTGCCATGTATCTGGCCGCAGCCGGCATTGGCAAAATTGGATTGCTCGATTTTGACACAGTTGATTTCTCAAACCTGCAAAGGCAGATCATCCACGGCACCGCGGATGTCGGCCGCCCGAAAACTGATTCCGCGCAGGAAACCATCAAGAGCATCAATCCCAATGTTGAAGTCGTCATCCACAACACGCGCATCAGTTCCGAAAACGCAATGGAGATCATTCCGCAATACGACATCGTGGTGGACGGGACGGACAATTTTCCGACGCG
>JBDSIW010000207.1:0-4864 GCA_039917795.1 Verrucomicrobiota bacterium
ATGGACGATTCGCTTCTTCGGCAGATCGCGCACCACAGCGCGGACGGTCGCGGGGCCTTGCAGTTTGAGTGAAGGCTTGTCGATCGTCGCTTGCAAATCATCGAGCCAGTTTGCGTTCTCCGTCCAAATCACTTTTCCGCCGCGACGTTTGAAAGCATCCAGCAACCCGGTTTCGGATTCGATCAATGATCCCGGCGATTCGATGAGCCACACTGGCGGGTTTTTTACCTTAATTTTTTGGGCAAAATCCTCCTCGCTCACCACGTCAAACTGCACGTTAGCCGCGCCAAGGGCACGCGCGACTTTCATCGGCTGGCAATCCGCAGTTTCAGTGTATTGCCGAACCGGCAGAAACAAAACGGTATCGCCAGCCGGTGCGGTGTCGTTCAACAAATTTGCGTACTGCTTCAAAAAATTAGCTTGAGGCCGGATGCCGGAAATCATTTTCATCCGCTGTTCCTCAGGCCACGTGGGCCAGCCCAGGTAGGACGCATTGTGCGCGGCCGCCTCGGCCATCGCGAGCCGCACCAAACTTGGAGGCGTGTGGTAATCAGCGTCGGCGATGGTCGCCGCGATGATTGGTTTGCGGTGCGAAATTGCCGCGATCATTTCGTAGATTGGCCCGTACTCCGCGACCCTGCCGTCGGCCAGCAAGCGCGGCTGGTTCGCCATGTCTTCCACCACGACCAAATCCTCGGCTTTGCTCAATTCAAAAATATTGTAGCCATTCGTGCGACTCTGGGCGAAGAACGCCTCAGGCGCATTCAGACTGTTGTTGGCCGTGATCAATGCGTCTCTCTTGAGCGTTCGTGCGTAATTGCCCATCTCGGTCAGGAAATTCGCCGCAATCGTGCAACGGAAACGCATGAAATCCCTGGGCTGGCTCTTGGCGAGTTTGCGGATGGAATCGAGGGAATTTTTGGTCGGGGTTGGAACCTCGCCGCCTTCGTGAAACAGGAATAGAGAAAATTCCGTCATGCAGTACCGGCAAAAACAGCCTTGCGCGTGGACTGTTGGATTATCAAAAAAAATTCCATCGAACCCCGCTTCGATTTGCTGGCGAACGATAAATTTTTCGTAAGCGCGCCAGTCCGGGTTGTTCATGCAAGCGGGCCGGTACTCGCCCCCATACCACGATGGAAGCGCCTTGCCGTCTTGATCCTGTTGGAGCCAGTCCGAGGGAGGTGAAGAAAACTGGGCGTGAAATTCCTTCGGCCAATTTCGGTCAAAAGTCTCGAGCTTAACCATGGAAGTCGCGCAAACATAGCCAAAGGCCAATTGCAGCCCGTTCCTTTTTGCCTCGGCCAGATACCCTTTGGTGGTGCGGTGGGCTTCCTCAATTTTTTCAGTGACGGGCAAGCCGCCGTAGCCGAGCGCCCCAAACCCCGTGCCGTAAATAATGGTCGCGCCACTCATCACTGCCGCGCGCGCCTGGGCGTCGATGTTGCCCAAGTGATCGAAGGCGTGACCGGCCAATCCGACGAGAAGTTCAGGACGATCCGCCCCGAGGACGGGGATTGTGGCCACGACGATTGCGGCGCTGAGAAACGGAACGAGTAATTTCTGCATTTGAGCCATTCTGGTTCGTGAGGTTCGAGATTTCATTGAGTGATCTTCAGCCCAAAAAGGTTTTCAACGTGTCCAAATCTTTTTTGAACGCATCGCCCAATGCCGCTTTGTCTTGGCTGCGTTCCAGGTACTCAACATGCACTGAAAGCGGGCCGGCGAAATTCATGCCCTTCAATTGAGCGAAAACTTTCTGGCCCACTAAACCCCGGCCCAGGGGAACGTTTTTCACAGATCCATTTTCCCAGACAAAATCTTTTACGAAGACCGCGCCCAAGTGGGACCGAACCAGATTAAGTTGAATCGGCCAGCTGAGTCCACCTTCGACCGCTGCGTGTCTCGTGTCGTAGGCAAAGGCAATCTCCATCGGGTCAAAATCTTTGATCACGCTGAAAATATCCCAGATCGGCGCGCCCACCATTTTGTCGCCGGAATGATTTTGGTAGAGAGCGGTCAAACCAAGTTCACGGTTCAGCGCGGCAGGTTTTTTCAACCTGCGGCGGATCACTTCCAACTGCGGGAGAACCGGCTTTTGCAAATCGTATTGATACCAAAGTAAACGATACCGTTTCACGCCGAGTCGCGCGCACATACGCAGGACTTTTTCCGCGTGCGGCGAATCGACGTCGTTGATTCCAGTGGTCGCAATAGAGATTTCCAAGCCGCGCCTTTTCAACGCGTCGTGCAATCGTGGCAAATCCTGCTCAACCCGCTCAGGCGAAACATGCCCGCCATCGCGCACGGTTGCCTCGACTCCATCGAAGCCTGCTGTCGCAAGCGTATCCGCAAGTTGGTCGTAGTTCAGAAATTGAAGCGGCTTTTCGAAAGCGCAGAATTTTCGCGGCTCTTCGTTCGCGAATAAAGGAACCGGTTGAACCAGGCTCAAGGCCGAGATGGCAGCAGCGCCGGCCAGAAATCGGCGGCGGTTTAAAACAATCGCGTTCTTCATAAATTCATCTGTGAATGGAAAATTATGTTCCTATCGGAACACGGAGGCGAACGCTTTTTCCAGAACAGATTTTTTGGATCCCTCAACGCTTACCAAAACAGGTCGGCGATTTTTCGGGGAACATCCGCAATCTCCGCGTCCCGCCGATTGGTCAGGATGATCACAGTCAGTTTTTTTTCTGGATACCGCTCGATCCGGGTGGAGAATCCGCAGGTGCTTCCGTAGTGCCAGATTTTTTCTGCATCGCGATATTTCCCGACGTACCACCCAAAACCGTAACCGCTTCCCGCCACATCAGAATCGGGCGAGTGCGCCGTAAACGCCTCTTTAAGGACTTTCCGCGAAACGAGCTTGTCCGTGTAAAGCGCCTGGTCCCATTTGTAGAGATCGGCAATCGAGGAGTAAATGCCGCCATCCCCGAGAACTGCACTGGTCAAACTTTGGTCGCTGAATTCAAATCGGTCGCCACGTTTCGCGTAGCCCATGGCCCGTTGCGGCACGATCGAGATTCCCGATTCGTAGGCGAGGGAATGAGTCATCCCCAGAGGCACAAAAATCTTCTCGCTCAGAAACGCCGCGAATTTTTGGCCGGAAACCACCTCGACGATCAGCGCGAGAAAGGCATAGCCACTATTGCTGTAATGAAATTTTTGCCCCGACGGAAATTCCAGGTGATCCTGACGGCCTAAAAGATAAAGCACATCGCGATCGGCCAACGGAATGGTCGTACCCGCCGGGACGGCGTCTTCGTAATCCGGCAATCCCGAGGTGTGACTGAGCAGAAGTCGGACAGTAATATCTTTCCCATAATCTGGGAATTCCGGGAAGAACCTGGCGAGCTTGTCGTCGAGCGAAAGTTTTCCTTTCTCGGCCAAAATCAGGATTGCCATCGCGGTGAACTGCTTCGTGATCGAGGCGAGGCGGAAATTTGTGTCAATGGAGCAGGCGGTTTTTTTCTCAAGATTGGCCAGCCCGTACGCTTTCTGAAAAACTGGTTTGCCTTCCTTGATCACCATTACGGCCGCGCCGGGAGCGTCTCCGCTGAAATCCTTGAACAAGGGGTCAATCGTTTTGTCGTGATCCATCGCGAGTCCAATGAACGGAAACCACAGCAAAAATGCAAACCACAAGCGTCCATTCATGGCGTAATTGGATTCAGATTTTCAAGGATTGATAACCACGCGAAGATCGTCGCCGAAATTTTCCAACCGGTTCAAGACTTCGTTTATGGCATCGGCATCCAACGGGATGGTTTTGATGATGCCGCTGGAAAGATCGAGCTGTCGCGTTCGGGCGAACTCCAAAAGTTCCGGTATCTCGCTCGCCAGATGATCGGACACGCCGATGATTTCGGCTTCCTTGTTCAAAACTTCCGAATAGGGCGCAACTTCAAAGCTTTGTCCAGTGAGGCCGACCAACCCTGCGCGACCGAGAATCGCCAGGCATTGCACTGCTTGCCGCATCGTCAACGGCAACCCGATCAATTCCAGGGCGACATCCACGCCGCGCCCGCCGGTGAGTTTTTGGATTTGTTCCACTGGATTTCCGTGGTTCGGATTCACCGGGATAGCGCCAAATGATTTTGCGAAGTCGAGTTTGCGCGGGTTGATATCCACCGCATACACCGCGCCCGCCCCCAGAATTCTTGCAAGCTGTATGGCTGAAATGCCCAGGCCGCCAATGCCGAAAACGGCGACAGAATCCCCGGGCCGCAGCCGGGTTTTTTTGAGCGCATGAAGCGAGGTCGCGGAAGAACACATCAGAATGGCGCCCAACTCGAACGGGATTTCGACGGGCAAATGGAAAACGCTGCGTTCTGGCACGGACAGGAATTCCGCGAAGCCGCCATCGCGATATTTCCCGATCATTTTGCCGGTCGTGCAAAATTGTTCCGTTCCGCCATTGCAAAAGCGGCAATGCCCGCAGGTGATCAGGTAATGCACGCAAACACGGTCGCCCTTTTTGAAAGCCCGAACCGCCGTGCCGATTTCTGCAACCACGCCGGCGACTTCGTGGCCCAGTGTCAGCGGCAACGGTTCGACACGCGAAACTCCCGCCCGATAATGCGCATCGGAATGGCAGATTCCCGCCGCCTTGACGCGGACTAAAACATCGAATTCACCCACAGTTGGATTCTCAATTTCCTGCAAGACGAGCGGCAATCCAGTTTTGATCAGGCGGACAGCTTTCATGACGCAGGAGCGTATGGAGAAATGAGGCGAAAAGGAAATATTGTTGGCCGCTATTCGTCTTTGGTTGGAGGTTTTAACGCGGGCCACGCCGGTTGAATTTAAAATTCCCCTTCGCCATTCCTCCCGCTAATTTCCGAGCATGAATTTCACGCGTAAA
>JBDSIW010000208.1:0-4500 GCA_039917795.1 Verrucomicrobiota bacterium
AAAAGGCCCGCCACCAGTTGAATTACGTTGAACCCTTTTTGCTTCCGATCCTGCGTGAGCGTCTGCACGTCCTCGGGCCAGTGCAACCGCTGGCTCAAGCCAATCCACCATGTGTCGCCCAGCCAGAAAAACGGTTTGCCATCCAGGTGTTCCATGTAGCGGCGATTGGCCGACACCTTGATCGGTCCATGCAGGTAGAGCGGGTTTTGACCTGTGTAAGGTTTGACCTCGACTTTGCCCGTCCGGGCCTCGAGGCCTTTGTCTTTCGCCTCGGAGCAGGAACTGCGGTAGCGATGGGTTCCGACTTCCGGCGATGCGTAGCGAACCTTCCACAGATTTGTTCCCGCCCAGAATGCCGGCACGCGAAACTCCTGGCCTTTCGGGTCTTTGAAAATAACGTCAAGCGTTACCTCGTTGAAAGGATCGGCGTAGGAGCGGCTGGATTTAAACGTCATCTCCACCATCACATTGGCTTCTGTTTTGACGGTCCGCTCGGCGGCGGAAGTCTTGAGCGCCAGGCCCAATAAAATAACCACCATCATCCAGCAGCCGATGTACGATGACGCCCCGGACAGCGGACGGGGCGCGCCACTCCGTGCGCGCCGGACACTTCTGGTAACAAACGGCACGCGCGGAGGGACGCGCACATGACCTCGAGATTGTTTGGCAGATGCGGAAGAGCTGGATAGGTGTTTCATATTTTGCGCGACTTCTCGACGTGGGAACTACACGCGAGATTGGGTTGGCCGACACTGTAGCGAAGAGCAAAATCTCTTCAATGCATTACGTGACGCTTGATCAGGTGATAAATATCGGTCGATTCCACGTTCCCGTTGGGTACGAGATCCGCGCGGCTGGAGATGAAAAGGGGATAATCGGCGACGTTAGCGGGGGTTCGTCCGTGCGAACCTTTGACCAGCGTGGCGTCGAGCGGAATCACATCCATCAACATGCGGAAGCCAAGTTTTTTTTGCAGAAGCCGTCTTAGGATCTTTAATTTCACCAGCGGGATTTTTGGATCAAGGAAAAGTTCGACGGGATCGTAGCCTGGCTTGCGATGGATATCAACGCAGCGCGCGAAATCCGGCGCGAGTGTGTCGTCGAGCCAATAGTAATACGTGAACCAGGCGTTCTCGGGTGCGATGGCGATGAGATCGCCGGAGCGGGGATGATCGATTCCCAGGTCGCGTTTTTCCTTTTTGCCGAGAACGACAGAACCCGTTTGGACCTCAACCAGGTTCCGCACGGCACCTTCAATCGAAGGATTGTTAAGATAAATGTGGGCGATTTGGTGGTCTGGAATTGTAAAGACGTCGCTGGCGCCTGCATTGAGAATTTCCAGCCCAAGTTCCTCCCGAACCGCAAGCCAAGGTCCGCCCAATGTCCGAAAAAGTCGGTTCAGGTGAATCGGGGTATCCACATTTGTAATCCCGTATTCGGAAATCAAAATGACCTGGACACCTCGTGATTCAAAAAATGAAATCAAATCCCCAACGATGGCGTCGATGGCTTCGAGGTCTGGAATGATCGCGGGATTGAGCGCTTGGAGTTCCGACTTCAGGCGGTCCGTGCTTCGCGAAATTACACGATTCGATTGGTCCGAAGCGCCGACTGAAGGCGGAACTCCGAACGGTCCGTGGCGCTGCAGGTTGTAATCGAGATGCGGAAGGTAAACCAAATTGAGCGTGGGTGAGTATTTGTTTTCAATCCACTTGGCCGATTCGGCAATCCAGTGCGAACACGCATCGGGTTCGCCTTGCGGCGTTTTGATTCCCGCGCCAGGTCCCCAAAAAGTCGGGAAGGGAAATTCTCCAAGATCGGCTTTGATCGAGAAGCGCAAGTCACCGGGCTGGGTGTAGATGTCAAAAACCTTTCGTCCATCCGCCGGATACATCGGGCGCGGCGTGATCGAATAATCCGCCGAGGAATACATGTTGTACCACCAGAAAAGTTTCGCGCAGGTAAACTTCGGATCGAGCGCGCGAAGTTCGTCCCAGATTTTTTGGCCTTGAACGAGGTGATTCGATTGCTTCCAGAACTGCACCTCGGCGAGATCGCGATTATACCAGCCGTTGGCAACGATACCGTGATGCGTCGGAGCAGTGCCGGTGAGATAATTCGATTGCGCCGTGCACGTCACGGCCGGAAACGCGGGGGAAATATTCGCCTTCGCACCGCGTTGCATGAACTCGCGAATCTTCGGCGTGTGCCCGCCAATCAGCGATTCGGTCAACCCGACCACATTGATGACGACGGTGCGATTCACACTTTCGATTTAAGTTCGAGGCGAGACGCCACCGAGCCGCACAAACCGGAGCGGACGGCGAATGGCGACAGATTCATTCCTAGCCGCGGACCGGGATGACTTTGCAGGCGTGAGCGGCGGGACGCCTTTGCAGTTCATAAATCGATTCAATTACCGCAGCCAGATTCATTTCGTGGACCTCCACGCCTTCGCCGATGGAGCGCAACAGCGTGATCGTGAGTTGTCCGCCAAGATGCTCGCGAAATTCTTCGAGCCCTTTGATGACGAGCAAATTGTTTTCCGCATCCACATTGAGCAACTCGTTCGCGAACAGTTCAAAGCCCAGCTTCTCGATCAAGGTGAGAACGCGCTCGGCAGAGACGGCATCGAGCATCCCAATTTTGCGCGAGTAAATGACATCGAGGGCGATGCCGATGGCTACCGCCTCGCCGTGGCGCAATTGATAATCGGAAATCTGCTCAAGCTTGTGCGCGGCCCAATGTCCGAAATCCAGCGGGCGCGCGGACCCGAATTCAAAGGGATCGCCGGACGTGGCGATGTGATCCAAGTGCAGTTCGGCGGACCGATAAATCAAATGCTGCATCGCCGTCGGCTCAAATTGGCAAAGCAATTCTGCGTCGTGTTCGATGCGTTCAAAGAAAGCTTTATCGCGAATCAGCGCGACTTTCACGGCTTCGCTATAACCCGCGCGCTTGTCGCGATCCGGCAGCGAATGAAGCAATTGGAAATCATTGATCACGGCGAACGGCGGACAAAACGTGCCGATGAAATTCTTTTTCCCGAAAGCGTTGATTCCATTCTTCACGCCGACGCCGGAGTCATCCTGGCTCAATGTCGTGGTCGGTATCCGAACGTGCCGCACGCCGCGATGTGCCGTCGCCGCGGCCAGGCCCGCGACATCCAGGAGCGCGCCGCCGCCAATGGCGAGGATGTAGGAATGGCGGTCGATATGGAATTTGTCCACGCCCGAGTGAATCTCGGAAATGTGGTGCGCGGAATTCTTGGAGCGCTCACCGCCTTCAACGATCAACGGAGCGCAAACCAATTTTATGGAATCGGGAAAGGTCGCGAAATAATTTTCGATTCTTGGCACGAGGTCCGATTGAGTTCCAGCCAAAGCTTCATCCAAAACGACCAGCGCCTTGCGAACCTGTTCCGGTTTGTTATTTAACAAAACGTCTTTGAGCAACGGGTTGGTTGGATCGAACACGCGCTGGGTAAAATGCACCCGAAGCTCAAAGCCAACCTGGATTGTGCGCTCAATGACGGCCATGGATTAAATGTCCAATGTTGAATGCAAATATTCGAGTTTTATTTCAATTTGTCTCACGCATCCCTGAGACACGAACCAATGATGAGCTAATAAGGCGAGCAGGCTTTGCCGTAAAAACTTGGCAAAGCACTGGTCGCCTCTGCGTCTTATAATTTTCAGGTTGGGCGGGTTCCAAAAAAAACGTCCCTCCCTCAAGCAGAATATTTTTTGAGGCTATTTCTACTCCAATACCGCGCGATAGAATCTATAGGCAGCATTGGGAGCGTTGGTAAAATTGATAGGAAACCCTCGGAGATCAGTGTTGGTTGCTGCATTGGACCAGGCAGCAAGGTCGGTGCTCGCTTGAATCAAGAGGCGTTGACCATCCCCAGAAGTGATTCGAGTTTGAAACTCGCCGTTAGGCAGATAAACCGTTTTGGTAACGTCAAATATTGGCGCCGCCGAAAACGCGGCAAAATACGGTTGCAACGCCCCGTTGATCGTCGTGAAATCACCTCCGATGTAGATGGCTTCAGGCGTACGGACCAGCGTTCTCACTTGTGCATTGGGCGCGGGAGCCCATGCATTCGCCTGCGCCACTGACAGTGCGACTCCCGCCACATTGGTTCGAAATGATCCACCCAAAATATTAAAGGTGCCGGCGACGTAAACGGTATTCGGAGCCGTGGCCAAAACGTTGACGCGAAATGTCCCTGTCGAACCTGCGTCGGGATTCCATCCCGTCGTTACCCCGGTGTTGGCGTCAACCGAAGCAATGCGTCCGCGTCCGATCCCGCCTATGTTGGTCAAAGTTCCACCCACGTAAAGCGTGGTGCCGGAAATTGCCAATGCGGATACACCATTGCTGGCCCCCGGATTCCAAGCGGCGGCTGCTCCTGAACTGGCCGTCAAAGCCGCGATACGATCTCTCGCTTGACCGGCAATAGAAATAAAATCACCACCGACGTACAACGTGAGGTCG
>JBDSIW010000209.1:0-3191 GCA_039917795.1 Verrucomicrobiota bacterium
TTGACCGTGAGCTTGCCTTGCAGTTTGGAAATGGTGACATCTTTCGATTCGAGATCGGCACGCATCTCATCTTCCAATCCCTTGGCCTTTTTCGTGACGTCCTCCCTTTCCTGTTCCAAATCGGCTAATTGCTCCCGGAGGTTTTCGACCTGGTGTTGGTTTTCCAAATCCCGTTCGTGCGCGTTGGCCACATTTCGCGCGGACTCGTCCAATTTGACGCGGGCAGATTCCAGCGCACGAAGATTGGTTTGCGAGGAAGACCAGAGCCACCCGGAAAGAGCGATCAACAAAACGACGGCGGCCCCGAGCACCCATGCGAGAGTGGCTCCGGAAGCGCGCTGCGCTTTGGTCACGTGGTCGGTAAAGGGTTGGCCGGTCGGGTTCATCTCGCCATTAAATTAGTTGTTCGCCGAAATTTCGGATTGAAATTGAAGGATCGCTGCGCATTTTCCCAGCGGAATGGCGCGAATCATCGTTCGCGTCCAGACCCATCCGGTCCCGTCGTTTCCCGATCCACTCCGACACATCGGCCAAATCTTCGGCGAGGCATTGTTGCTCGAACAGAGAATCCGGCGGAGCGATCCAGTTCGAGAATATTTCAATATTTCCTCGCGCTAATTCGGAAAGGCGGTCCGCAGCCTCGGCGATTACTTCCCATTTTCCATGAGCAAGGAGCATCCGTTGCGAATGGCTCCCGGCAAACCATCCTGGCGGCATCCCCGCGATTCCTTTTTCCGGATTCATTTGATTCCACAACAAACGGACGAGCGCGCGGTGCAAATATATGGCAACACCGTCCAGCGAACCGAATCCGTTCCAGCCCTCCTCCACTGCGCCCGCGACGGCGATTTCGAGGCCGCTGGCGACCCCACGCCAGACCAGAAAATTTTCCCGGCCTTTCCAGACACCTGCGCGGTTGAACCGTGGTCTCAACTGCAACAGAAGTTCCGCTTCACGCGCAAGGGACGAAGGCTCATCGACGCAAATTTCCCAATGAATATTTTGCACGAGATGCAGCAACCGCACGATCCGCCGGGACAACCGTTCAGGGCAGGCGCGGCGATAACTTCCCAGGCGGTTCCGCAGATTCTTGGCTTTGCCGACATAAAGGATGGAATCCTCGGCGCCGCGCATCATGTAAATGCCGGGAGATTCCGGCAATTGCCTGAAAAAATCCTGGCCCATCCGTTCCACGAGGGGCTGCGGATCGGGCCAGAACCGTTGCTGTGCCGGTAACATTCTCCCCTTTTTAAACGAACCGCCTTGGCCGAAAAAGTTCTTTCGATGTGATGGCCGAAAAATCTGCCGGGCAATTTTTATTTCCCGGCCTTGATGTCGTAACACCAAAGTGAATTGAGTTCCCGGATGTAAAGCCGACCGTTGGCGATGACGGGGTAAGCCCACGCTTTGGCCTCGCCGCGCTGCGGGGGATTGGCGGGCGAGAATCGGCCTTTCTCGCGATAGGCTTCGGGCGTCGTTTCGATCAAGGCCACCACACCACTTTCGGCATGAACATAGATTCTGCCGTCGGCCGCCAGCCACGAGCACGGGCCGATGGCGCGCTCCTCCCATTTGATCACACCAGTTTTGAATTCAACGCACATCGCGGATTGGCTGCTGCTCCCGTAGAAATAATCTCCGACCTTGACCACGCCGCCGAGGCCAATGGGTAATTTGTTCCCGGAATAAATTTCTTCGAGAACGAATTTGCCGTCCTTCAACTGCGGCTTGATCACGGCGGAATTGGCTCGATAAGCGCCGCTGTAAATCAAACCCTGACTCACTAGCGGAGTGATGATGACCGCCGGGCTGCCTTTCGCCGTCTTCTCAAAACGCCAAAGCAATTTCCCTGTCTTCGCGTCCACACCCACCAAACCCTTGGACAGGAATTGAACATATTGCGTCACGCCCGAAAATTTAGCGCGGATCACGGAGGCGTAACTGGCGTCGTCTCCCTCGGGCGCAGCACACTTCCAGATCACTTCGCCATTCCGTTTGTTCAACGCCACGAGCGTCGCGCTGGTGCCGCCGGGCGTGACGATTAATTTATCGCCATCCACCAGGGGCGATTCCGAATAAGCCCACTCGCCATACTTCCCGCCGAAATCCTCATGCAGATGCTTGCGCCAGATTTCCTTTCCGCTGGCGATTTCGAGACAAACCAGGTCGCCATCCGAACCGAGTGCGTAAAGCAATTTTCCATCGACGGTCGGGGTGGAGCGCGCTCCGGGATAGCTGGGGTTCTGTTCCGGATGGCCAACCTTGCCCAGCTTGACCGCCCAAAGTTTGCTCCCGTCTTTTACCGCCAGAGCCATCACGGATTCGCTTCCCACACCATCGTTGCCGAGGAAATAGATTCGATCTCCGACGACGGACGGCGTGGAAAATCCCGCGCCGGCTTCATTGATTTGCCAAATTAATTTCGGCCCCTCTTTCGGCCATTCCTGCAGCAAGCCGGTCTCGGTCGAGTGGCCGTCGCGCAGCGGTCCTCGCCATTGTGGGAAATCCGCGGCGACCAGTCCCGACGCAACCAGAGCGATGAAGGCAGTGGAAAAGATTCGCGCCGCACGGCAAGGGCAAAGGGATTTTTTCATGATGGGCGCAATGGTTACCAGTTGGGCTGGAAGTCTTCAACCGAGATGTTCGGAGGAAACCCGCCTCACGATGCGAGTTTTCAAATCAGTCGGTCCATTTCAAGATTAGCTTGGCCGGCGCCGAGGAATGGTCGGGACGTTTCCGGACGTGGACTCGAGTAAACACGTTGGATGAAATTTGTCGGGCTTAAAGGATTTCACTGTGGCCAATTTGGGGCGTTCCCCGCCTTGAGGTTTGTTTTTCTGCCGCGACAGTTCGTTTAGGAGAAAGTTTTATGATGAACAAACCGTTCTTATTTGCCCTGTTGTCTTCCGCATTTTTCACCGGTTGCGTCACGCAATCGCGTGTCGCCCAAATGGAGGGCCACGGCAGGCGCGAAGTTTTCGCTGCGCCGTATGATGTCGTGTGGCGCGCCGCCGTGGATGCCGCCCAGTCGGGCGAGTTGAACGTGATCGATGCCGACAAGGAGCGAGGTTACATCGCGGCCAAACGCGGTCTCCAGATCACGACCATGGGAGAAAATGTTGGCGTATGGGTCACCCGCGTTTCGTCGGAGGAAACACAGCTCGAAGTGGTAAGCCGCCAGGCTGGATTGC
>JBDSIW010000210.1:0-7443 GCA_039917795.1 Verrucomicrobiota bacterium
ACTTGCGTGATCGTGTGCTCCAGGGAATCCGCCTGGAACGGTGCCCGTGCCGTGAGCAGGTAGTAAAGAATGCCGCCCAGCGCATAGACATCGCTGGGTCGGCCGACTTTGCCGCGCTTGCCGCCCGCTTGTTCCGGTGGCATGAAGTTCGGCGACCCGAGCACCTGGCCAGTCATCGTCAGGCTCGAGTCGCCGTCCAATCGTCGCGCCAAACCGAAGTCCGTCACGCGCGGCTGATCGTTCGAGTCGATCAACACGTTCGACGGCTTGAGATCGCGGTGGAGGATGCCCCGCTCGTGCGCGTAATGGATCGCAGTAGCGATGATTTCGACGTAGCGGGCCGCCTTTTTGGGTGGCAAGGGTTGTTGTCCCACTCGCTGCGCCAGGTTCTGCCCCTCCACGTAGTCCATCGAGAAATAGTGCTGTCCTTCGTGAACGCCCACGTCGTGGATCGCGACGATGTTTGGATGTTGAAGGATGGCTGCGGCTGCGGACTCGGTGCGAAAGCGCTGTACGAATTCCTTCCCCGCGCGCGGTCCCGCCAAAATCATCTTCACCGCCACGAGGCGTCCGAGCTTTCTTTGCCGCGCCTTGTAAACGACGCCCATGCCGCCCCGCGCAATTTCCTCCAGAAGGTCATACTCGCCGAAAGATCCCAGCGGCGAACTCTCCGCGCTCGACGTAGGCTCGCGAAGGTTGGCTGGTGCGGCCGGCGATTCCGCCGGGATGACCTGGCTTTCCGCGTGGGTCAGGCCGAGCGCCTCGTCGAGCGCGCATTGGGCGCACAAGCCTTTCGGCCAGTAGGCCGGCAACGGCGCGCCGCATTCCGCGCAATGATGATTCTCTGGCACAGGTTTTTTTCTCTTTCGCTTGAGCTACAGAAAACCGTAGCCGCCGACGTGAGGAGGCGGATTCTCACAGAAAAGATGACAGGTATGTCCGCCTCGTTACCGCGGCGACTACGGGGCACCTGCCATTTTCGATCCCGTCTCTCCTGATACAGGAAGAAAAACGTCCGAAAGTTCCGGAGAAAAATCGGAGCATCCAGTTCAGCCGCGCGCTCGACCTAACACCGCGCGGAAATGCCGAAGCTCCTCCTCAATCTCTTCCGGGCGCGTGACCGTGTGGGCGACTTCCTCCCGTAGCAACTCGCGGTGGCGCTGCCGCATCCGTTGCACGGCGGATTTGACGGCCGCCTCGGTCATCGCGAGTTCTTCGCCCAGTTGCGCGTAAGACCGCCCGCCCGGCTCGCGCGGCTGATAGTCCTGCAACCGTTCGAACAATGCGCCCTGGTCACGCGCCACGAATTCCTGGCGTAGCCGATCCAGCGCCGTTTGAAGGACGGTTTGCGCCCAGCGACGTTCAAAGACCTGATCCGGTGTCAGTTCATCCACCGGTTCGAGGAGGTAACCATCTTCGCCACCGGGCCCGTTCAAGGAGATGAACACGTACCCGCCGCCCCGCTTCTGTGCCCCGACCTTCCTGCGCTGCTCGGAGAGAAAGTTTTTGAGGTAGGCGAGCAGGAACGACCGAAACTTTCCCTCCGGGCGGTGGAGACGTTGGAGATAATCTTTGGCCAGGAATCGTGCGAAAAACTCCTGCGTCAGATCTTGTGCTTCCGTAGCGTCCTGTCCATCGCGTCGAATGTAAGCATAGAGTGGCCGCCAATACGCCCGGCACAATTTCTCCAGAGCGGCATTCGCTTCGGATGAGTCGCCCTGTTTGGCTGCCATCACCACGCTCCAATGGGTGGTGGCGAACACCTGGCTGTAGGCTAATCGAATATCCGTCATACGAAACGCCGGAGTTTCGCAGACCTCCTTTTTCAAGCAAGGTCAGAAAGCGTTCGGACACTGACCACAACGAAGATTTCTTAATTTGTAAGACGTCGTAACTGCGTCAACAGACTGCACCGGCAGCATGAAATAAAACTGAGCGCCGTGCCCCGCTCGCTTTCCACCCACACTTTGCCGCCGTGCGATTGCACGATGGCTTCACGATGGCGAGTCCCAGCCCAGTGCCGCCGGCGTCGCGCGAGCGGGCCTTTGTCCACGTGGTAAAAACATTCGAAAACACTCTCACGGGTTTCGACTGGAATTCCCGATCCGCCATCCGACAAGCACAACTCGACGTGCCCATCCACGGCGCGGCCATTGACGGTCACCCAGCCATCGGGGCGCCCGTACTTACTGGCGTTCTCCAACAGGTTGACGAAGACTTGATTGCCGTTCGGAATTCCGAAGTTTTCAAAAGCGGACTTTTTTTTTGAGTTCCAGTTCTGGAATCGGAACATAAAAAATCCCCGCAATCCCCGCAATTTGGTTGGATCACGAATCAGCAAACTGCGAAATCAACAACACCTAACGCAGCCGATGCTCGCGGCGCGCTGCCGCCGGTAGGGATGGCCCGCTAAGGAGAAGTTGCCGAAAGTACTGCAAGATTTCTTCGACCGGCTATTCCCCCGCCTCTTGAATGATTGAAAAACCGCCAGCGGACCAAAACTTCTGCTCCTATTTCAGCGCACTAATTTTTAGTTCCGATTCCGGCTTCCGCACATGAATCAGCACCGGTAACGACGTGGGACTGCCAGCTTGCTTGGCTTGGCAGTAGGCGAGACGATCGGTGTCGGGAACCCAGCGCGCCGCCTTCAAAAATATCTGCCGCTCGTTTTCGCCCTTTGGGATAAGCACGCCGCTAAGTCCAATATTATCGACGATCACGCCGTGCGGGAGATTTTCCACGGTGAAGGTGACGAGATCATCGTGGCCCGCTCGCTTAATCTTCAGCCAGATTGGAACGATTTGGCCGGGAGCGATGGTAATCTCGGGCGGTTTCTCCGCAATGGAACGCTCTACAAAATTCGTCTGGGTTTCGATGTAAGGTTCAATCGCGACGAATAACTTCGGTTTCTCGCCCAACTTGATTTTTCCGAATCCGCTGACGTCTTTTGCAACTTCCTTGCCGTTCACCATTGCGGTGGCCAATATTTTCAACGAAGCCAGATCTGCTGGCTCTTTCGCATCTGAAGCCGCGAAAATGGTTCCATTCGCCGAGGTATGTCCCGCCTGAATGACGAGCGGCGACGAAGTAACAAAGCCCGCGGGCAGACCGCTGATATCAATTTTAATTTCGCCATCAAAGCCATCGATTCGTTCGGTCGCAAACGAGAATTCCTGCCCGCTCCCCGGTGGCACCGTGGGATTCGCGCCATTGAGCGTGACCTTGAAATCGGGCTTCGCTTCCCGCACCGAAAGCCGGTAGGCAAATCGTTCCCCGCCAAATCCCCGACTGTCGCTCACTCGCACCAGATAAGTCGCATCCTCGGGCGCTGTAAATTGGATGCGCGAATCACTTCCCAACCGGCGCGCCCCGTCGTCATCGTTCGCATAATAGAGCGGGAAAACCGGCAGCCCGTTGGCCACGAGTTTCGATCCGGGGGGATGCGGTTCGACGATGTAACAATTTTCGTCGTTGGCGTGAGCGGTCGGTGTCGTATCGAAATAAGCCGCGCGCTTACCATTCGACGTGTAGAACTGAAAACCCGAGTCGGGTCCTTGCGGCATGCGAAAGATTTTGCAGACCTCACCGCGCATGTAGAGCAATTGATTCAGTTCCATCTCTTCCCAATTTTCCACGCGAACGTCCGGCGAGTTGGCATCGATCGGCCTGAAAGTAATTTGGGAATCGCGAACACCCTGCAACAAGAGGCGCTCGACCGGCTTTCCGTCGCGATGAAGAATCTCGATGCGCGTGTCGATGGGGGATCCGCGCCGGGACGCCATGGTATCTACGAACAAAACCTGGCCGGCTTTCGCGTCAAATTGAAAAAGATCGACGTCCGCTTCTTTACCGGTGGAAAAAATCCGGCCGCCAATGGACCCTGGAACTTCAACTTTTGTCGCTGCACTGGAAGAATTGTTGGGCTCAACTTCGAGCCGTTCGCTTTCGTCGGTGACAAGGACCTTGAAAGTTTTCCGGGCGTGGAATTTTTCCAGGTTGAGCGGGATTTCGACTTCGCCCGGTTTGTCCGCCTTGAATTTCGCGCGTGAGTTCGGCGGGAGATTCAGGCCGACCAACTCCACCTCTGCCTCCGCGTTGGTAGTTACACTGAGAGGGAAGATCCCAACAACTTCGGGAAATTCGCCAACCGATAGCCGATAGAAATGATCATCTGAGCCACCCAGGGTTTCGTCGGAAATGTGCATTCGATATATTCCGGCGTGAACGAATTTGTAACTTAACAGCGGGTCACCTTCATCGAAATCGTTGTTGCTCGCGAGCAAGTTTCCTTTCGCGTCGAACAAACTCAGCATCGCGTTGGCCTTTGAGCCAATGCTTTTCGCCGCGAAATCGAAAACCAACGTCTGGCCGGCCTTCGCCTGGAATTCCACGTCATCACTGTCCGCCGTCGGATTGAGCGCGCCCCAAAACGTCACCGGCAGCGAAGGCAACTTGGAAATACTTTCCGCAGGAATTTCCAAAACCTGCGGCAAGTCATCGACATAAAGTTTCACCTTGGCGCTCTCGCCTTTTTCGTTCTTGAGCGAAAACTCATAGCCTCCGCGCGTAAGATCAGATGGCGTGGTGACAGTGATCCAAGCTTCGGTCGGCTTCTCTTCGTCTTCAAGAATCTCGCCGTGCAATTTTTCATTCGAAAATTTTACCTCGGAAACGCCAACCAGGTTCGTGCCGATCAGTTTGATCTTCGTCTCGATGCCACGCTGGATGCCGCGCGGTTCCAGCCGGGAAACGTCCGGCTTATCTCCGACCGGCTTGGGCTTTGCCATCTTGGGCTTTTTCGGCGCGGCGATGAGCGTGCTCTGCACGACGCAAAGAGCGATGACGAACAGGCAGATCAAAATTGTTTTCATACGGGTATTATTTCAATTCCTGTTTAGCAACAGCGGCGCTGGCGAGGTTCGTGAAAATAAGTTTTCCCGTGACGGCTTCATAAAAGCCGAGAGAACCATCGAGACGCCCGGCAACGATCATTTTGTCGTTCCCGGCAAAAGTCAGCCCGGTGCACCAGTCGGGCTGCGGATCCAATACGAGTTTTTCCTTAACCTCGACCGCATCCCAAACTTTTACCGTGCGATCTTCGGCGGACGAAAGAAGCTGTTTTCCATCGTTGGAAAAAACCAGGCGCAGTATGGACCCTTCATGAGCGAACCTCGATTCGAGAATTGGATTAGTCGTCTCCGCCGCAGCGTCACTGATTTGCCAGACTCGAATGCGATTATCTACTCCACCCGCAAAAAGCCGTTTTCCATCCGGACTGAAGGCCACCGTGTAAAGTTCTTTGAGCGATTGCGTGAGAGTGTCGCGCCTTTCGCCCTTTGTGACATCCCAAAGTTTCACGGTCCGATCAGCGCTGGCGCTGGCGAGAATTTTTCCATCAGGACGGAACGACAAACCAAAAACGGCGCCGTTATGGCCGGAGAGCGTGTTCAGTTCCTTGCCCGTGACGACATCCCACAACTTAATTTTCTGATCGTAGCTGCCGGTCGCCAGGATTTTTCCATCCGGCGAAAGGGCGATCGAATAAATCGTGTCCTTGTGGCCTCTGAAAGTGCGGACAAGCGCGCCATCGGCGACCTTCCATTGCTTGACCTCGCCAAAGAGCGCGTTCTCTCCCGAAGCGGCGAAAAGCTGCGAACCATCCGCGGAAAAAACAATGGCGTTCACGTTCCCGCGATGACCCGCAAGCGTTCGCAACAGGCGGCGCGTCTCCGAGGCAATCAAGTCCACTGCGCCGTAACGCGCGGACGCAATCAGTCCATTGGCGGGAGAAAAAGCGAGGGCGTTGATCGATTTCCGAGGCTCAATGGACGGAAGAATTTTGGGAACAGTCAATTCCTTGACGACTGCTTTGTCATCCGTCGGCCCGACAGCGCCGGCATTGATCCAGGATTTGATCGCGGCAATTTCAGAGGCATCCAGTTTCTTTTTTTTCCCCGGAGGCATGATGAGTTTCTTGCCATCCTTTTCGATTTTCCCTTCGATCATTTTAGCGAGGAGACTTTCGTCCGCTTTACCAGGAACCACCGAGGCGCCGCTCTCCCCACCTTTGATGAGAGAAGCGAAATCCTCCAAAACGAGGTTGGCTTCGGGATCCTTCGATTCGTGGCAATCTATGCAATGTTTGTCAAAAATGGCGTGAACCGCTGAAAAATCCGCCTCACCCCATGCGTTACCCAGGGACGAAAGCAAGGCGGCCAAGAGGATCATCTTGCCAGCGAATCGACTCACGCGATGCTTGATTGGCTGACCTTGATTTTGTTTATGACTCATGGATAGTGCGTTTATGAAAAAGCTGATTGTGGTTTCCGATCCCGAGATCATGAGCGGCACCCCGTGTTTTGCGGGAACGCGCGTGCCTGCGAAAACGTTGATCGATTACATTGAAGGCGGCGATACGATTTATGAATTTCTGGAAGGATTTCCCACTGTCTCTCGGGAGCAAGTAATGGCTTTTTTGGAAGAAGCTAAGGAACGAATGCTCGCCACGGCCTGACGTGAAAATTCTGTTAGACGAATGCGTGGATAGAAGACTTGCGCGTGATTTGCCGGGACATTTCGTCAAAACCGCTCCGCAAATGAGTTGGGCCTCATTGAAAAATGGAAGGCTCCTTGGTCTCGCCCACCTAGAATTCGATATTTTTCTAACCGTGGATTCCAACCTGAAGTTCCAACAGAATCTTTCCCAGTTTGAAATCGCGGTCATTGTCCTGGCCACCAGCTCCAATCGGCTCACCGATTTGCGTGCCTTTGTCCCGGAGATTTTGCGAGCGATTCCAATCGCAAAAAAAGGTGAGGCGATTGTCATATCCGGCCCTCAATGATTGAAGAGAAATTCCTTGCTGCTCAGCATCGCCCACACCATGTCTTCGACGAGAGGCCGCAACTCTTCCGGCTTCGCTTCGTTCAACACTTTCAAAAATCGTTCCTGCTCTCTCTTGCTCGGAGGACGATTCAGGGCCGACAGGTAGGCTTCGTCGATGATCCGTTCATTCGGTAATTTTTTCTCGAGCCATTTGCCTACTGCGTTGTCTTTGGCTTCGAGCTTTTTGTTGATCGTGTCGCCGTTGGCGAGGTGCAGCACCTGGGTCACGTTCGGTTCGGCGGTTCGCTCGCATTCGCAAGTTTTCTCGCGGAGCGGCTGGCCGAACGTTTTGAGAAAATAGGAATCGATATTCGAGTCCGGCAATTGCAACGCGCGCAGGCCGGCAGGATAACTGGTCGAAGCCGCCGCGCCCCGAGCAGTCTCGGTCTTCAAATCTGTCGGCACACCCGTTACCTCCGAAATCGTATCCAACAAAACCTCGGCCATTAAGCGCTTGGTGAAATAGCGCGAATAAAAACGCGTATCGCCGGAATTCTCCTTCAACGGAATACTGGAGCGCTGGTAAGTTTCCGATTGCAGGATCGTTCGCATGAGCGCTT
>JBDSIW010000211.1:0-10383 GCA_039917795.1 Verrucomicrobiota bacterium
TGAACCCGGAACGCCGGACGGCGTCTTCCCATTTACAAAAAATTATCCCAAAAACCGGTTCGGTCTTGCGCAATGGGTCGTTGATTCACGGAATCCGCTGACCGCGCGGGTCGAGGTCAACCGGATCTGGAAAATGCATTTCGGCCGCGGGCTGGTGGCCACGCCGGAAGATTTTGGCAGCCAGGGACAATTGCCCAGCCATCCCGAGTTGCTCGACTGGCTGGCGAAAAATTTTGTTGAGAGCGGCTGGGATCTCAAAAAATTGCATCGGCTCATTGTCACATCGGCAACCTATCGGCAGTCATCGGTCGCCTCTGCCGATGCGCTTGCCGCCGATCCAGAAAACCGCCTGCTCGCGCGCGGGCCGAAGCAACGATTGCAGGGGGAGGAGATTCGCGACGAAGCTTTGGCGGTTAGCGGATTGCTTTCTTCAAAACTGGGCGGGCCAAGCGTGAAGCCATATCAACCGGCCGGTCTCTGGGAGCAGTCGGGCACCGGAAAATCCTACGCGCAGGACACGGGAGAAAATTTATATCGACGCAGTCTTTACACGTTTCGCCGGCGCACATCGCCCCCGCCCACGATGCTGATTTTTGACGGAACGTCGCGCGAGGTTTGCACCGCACGACGTGAAACCACCACGACGCCGCTCCAGGCTCTGGTCCTGTTGAACGATCCGCAGTTCATCGAGGCCGGGCGCGTTCTGGCCGAGAAGCTGATGAGCGAGAAAACGAACGACGTCGATGGGTGGATTCAAGAAGCATTTCGCAGAGTCATCGGGCGGCCTCCACAAGCAAAGGAGCAAAAAATTTTGGGCAAGTTATACCATGAACAAGTGGCAACATTTGAGGGGAGCCGCGAATCCGCTGATCAATATTTGAAAATTGGGGAGCGTCCGCGAGACCCCAAACTCCCGGTCGAAAATCTGGCCGCGTTGAGTATCGTGGTGAATACGCTGATGAATTATGATGAGTTCGTGATGAGAAGGTGATACGGGATTGAGTTCCACCTCGCTCATTATTCGGGAGAAATCAGCGAACGTTTTGGAACGCGTCACTAGAAAATTTAAAATGAAAACGTCGCTCTGCACTGGACCGCTTCCGCTGGACGGATTGAACCGGCGCCAATTTCTGAACCGCTTTGGCCTCGGGCTCGGCGGCATTGCGCTCGGCACCTTGCTGAATCCCGGTCGCGCGCTGGGCGAAAGCGTTTCCGAAAACCGGTTTGGAACCCTGGACGTGCCGCATTTTCCGCCGAAAGTGAAACGCGTCATTTACCTTTTCATGGCGGGTGGCCCGTCGCAGCTCGAGACGTTTGACTACAAACCGTTGCTCAACGAGCGACAGGGCCAGCAACTGCCCGATTCCGTTCGCATGGGGCAACGCCTCACGGGCATGAGCAGCAGCCAGGCGTCGTTGCCGCTGGCGGGCTCGATCTTCTAGTTTCAACAGCACGGAAAATCCGGCGCGTGGATGAGTGAACTTCTCCCGCACACCGCCCGGGTGGCGGACGACCTTTGTGTCGTGCGCTCGATGTTCACCGAAGCGATCAATCACGATCCGGCGTTTACTTTTTTGCAAACCGGCTCGCAATTATCCGGCCGGCCGAGCATCGGCTCCTGGCTCAGTTACGGGCTCGGCAGCGACAACCAAAACCTTCCGTCATTCGTCGTGCTCATCACGCCGGGAAAAGTGGATCAGCCTCTTTCCGCGCGACTCTGGGGAAGCGGCTTTTTGCCGTCGCGTTATCAAGGCGTGCAATTTCGTTCCGGGAACGAGCCCGTTCTTTATCTCAACAATCCGGCCGGCATATCCGCCCAGTCGCGCCGGCTGCAACTGGATCGCTTGCGCGAGTTGCACGGAACCGCCGAGCAATCCCTCGAGGACGCGGAGGTGAACACGCGCATCGGCCAGTACGAAATGGCTTTTCGCATGCAAACCTCGGTGCCGGAAGTCGTCGAGGTTTCGAAGGAGCCGGACCACATTTTCGATCTCTACGGGCCGGATTCGCGCAAGCCCGGAACCTTCGCCGCCAATTGTTTACTGGCCCGACGCTTGGCGGAGAATGGCGTGAAGTTTATCCAGCTTTATCATCAGGGCTGGGATCACCATGGCAATGTGCCCGGTGGAATGCGGACGCAATGCCGCGAAACCGACCAGGCTTCTGCTGCATTGATCCAGGATTTAAAACAGCGAGGGATGCTTGACGACACGCTGGTGGTCTGGGGTGGCGAATTCGGCCGCACCAATTATTCGCAGGGGAAACTCACGCCGACTGATTACGGGCGCGACCATCATCCGCGTTGTTTTTCAATTTGGATGGCGGGCGGCGGAGTCAAGGCCGGGACGGTTTACGGCGCGACCGATGAATTTGGTTACAACGTGGCGCAGGATGGAGTTCACGTTCACGATTTTCACGCCACCCTGCTCCACCTTCTTGGCATCAATCACGAACAGCTTACTTTCAAACATCAAGGGCGTTACTTCCGGCTGACGGATGTCTCGGGCGTCGTGGTAAAAGGCGTGCTCGCTTAGCTCCGCACGTGGCCGGTTCACTGAAAAACCAGCGAGATAAGCCGCGTAACCGATCTCGGTATTTCGGGGCGATGGGATGGTCTAGAAAACTTTTAATCGATTTTTCGCCGGGACCTGATCAAGCCATCGGCTTTGGGGCGAGGATAATTTCGAGTCCCTCGCGGGCCGCTTCCACAATTAAATCCCCGCCAATCTCCGCGACGATTTCCCGCGCGCGCGCGACCATGCGCGAGATCTTCTCGTCGGTGTGGTCCGGGTCGTGATGAAAAAGAAAAAGCCGCTTCACTCCGGAATCGATCGCGAACGCGACGGAATCCTCCATGCAACTGTGGCCCCACCCGACGTGGGTTTCGTATTCCGCGGCGTCGTATTGCGAATCAAGAATCAATACCTCGGAGTCCCGCACAAAATTGGCGAGGCGTTCATCCTGCTGGCGGGCAAAGGCCAGTTGCTCCGCAGAAGGCTGGGAGCCTTTGGCGCGCAGGCGCTGAAACAATTCCACATCCGCGATATAAGAAATGGATCCGCCCGAACTGAAGATCCGGTAACCGGTGCAGATGCCGGGGTGGTTGACGAACTCGGCCTTGACGCGCACTGAGCCGATTTTGAAATCCACATCCTTGATTTCCTGGATGCAAACATGCCCGGGCATTTCCTGCATGCTGATCGGGAAATACGGACTCTCCATCTGAGCCGACAAAATATTCTCCAACCCCTTGCGCGCGCCTTCGAAACCCAAAATGCGAATGCCGTTGTTCGGATTGTAAGCAGGCAAAAAATACGGGAACCCCTGGATGTGGTCCCAGTGCGTGTGGGAGATGAGCAGGGTCAGACTGATCGGCTCTTTCTTGAATTCTTCTTTCAGCGAGAGTCCAAGCGCACGAATGCCAGTCCCGGCGTCGAGAACAATGATCTCGTTGTCCGCCCGTATCTCCACACAGGAGGTGTTTCCACCGTAGAAAGCGGTGTCAGCGCCCGGCGTCGGAATCGAGCCGCGCACCCCCCAGAACTTCACCCGTGTGGGCACACGGAGGACACTTGTGGAATCCGAGTCTTCGGTGGTCGAGGGAGGAACCCCTTCCCCAGTGAGTCGCGCCATCAATGCGGCGAGTTCGTGTGGCACCACCGGCTTGATAACATATTCGTCGGCGCCAGCTTCTAGGGCATTGAGGCGATCAGTGGCGTAGCCGCTGCCCGTCGTGACGACGATCTTTGTTTTGGGCAAGAGATCCCGATGCGCTTTCAAAAAACGGCAGACTTGAAAACCATTGCACCGGGGCATGAGCAAATCGCAAAGAACAATTTCCGGGCGATGTTCCAAAGCCAGTTTCAGCCCAGTCTCACCATCCTGTGCCTGCAAGACGTTCCACCCGTTCGCGCTCAACCATTGCGAAAGGAGATCGCGAAAGGAGGGGTCATCGTCAATAAGCAGGACAGTCTTCATTTTTGAGGCGCTAATCTTTCATCTTTACTGAAAAAGACAAGCTGATCATAAATCGTTCATTCCGAGATCATTTTAATAATAGGTCGCTCTCAACACGACCCCCGGGGCTCGCCGGACTTCAGCAAGAGTGCGCCCAAAGGAGGGCTGGTGCAAGGCCCGGACAGGTGTGACGAGACAGGGTTTTACATTTTCCGGCTTCGGGAGAATAAAGGGCCAACCGCTGCGTCAAGTCGGTTGCGCTTGCGGATTGCTCGATACTTCCGTTACTTCAACTCGTGCATCGATTTTATCTGCCTGCCGAAAAATGCGAGGGAAAGACGCTTACTCTGCTGGACCACGAAGCCCACCACGCGGCCCAGGTCCTGAGGGTTCGACCCAACGAAAAGGTTTTGGTTCTCGACGGCGTGGGCCACCAGTTTATTTGCGAAGTGGGGAATGTTTTGAAAAAATCGGTTTCGCTCACCGTGACGAACCAAAGCTTCACGGAAGCCTTCCCCTTTAAAATCACTTTGATCCAAGCCATCCCGAAGGGAAAAATCTTTGATTCGATTATCCAGAAGGCAACTGAGCTGGGTGTGGCTCGAATCGTTCCGCTCCTTTCCGAGCGGGTCACGACGCAACTAGATGAGGAAAATGGCCACGCCAAACTCGAGAAATGGCGGCACACCACGATCGAGGCGATGAAACAATGCGGCCAGCCCTGGCTGCCGTGGATCGATGCGCCGATTTCTCTGCCGGATTTTTTGAAGTTGGGCGAACGGTTTGAATTGCCCATGGTCGGTTCTCTCAAGGAAGGAAGTCGTCATCCACGAGAATACTTCGAGACTTTCCTTGCCGATAAAAAACGCGCACCCATATCGGTCTGTATCTGGATCGGTCCCGAAGGAGATTTCACATCCGCAGAAATGGATTTGATCAAGGCGGATGGCGTCCTGCCGATTACCCTCGGACGCCTGGTGCTGCGCTGTGAAACCGCGGCAATTTATTGCCTATCCGTTCTGAACTATGAATTGGGGGCCGCGAGCTTGTTGAATGGTCATCGACTGACTACTTCTTGAACAGGTTTTGGAACTCCGGGGTGTTGCGAATGGGATTCAAGTTCGGATCATTGGTCCGTGCGTGTTCGCGCAGATTGATCGCCTTTGGATCTTTCTTCGATCGAATCGCGCTCAACTCGAATGCTTTTTGCAACGCCTGGGTGGCCACTACTTTTCCCTGCGCCGCCTGGAGGCCGCCAAGATTGTACCACGTCTCCGGGTTGTCCGGGGTGGACTTGACCAGTCTTTGCAAGGCCAGTTCCGCACGTGGAATCATGTTCAGCTGAACATAAGCCTGTGCCACTTTCATGATCACCACCGGGTCCGTCGCGGGGTTCGCGGTCAATTGTTCGAGCAGTTGCACCGCCTCGTTGGTTTGATTGTTTTGGAGCAAGCGGACGGCTTCATTAAACATCGAGCCCGCTTGCGAGGACTGGGCGTTCGTCGCTCCGTTTTTCATCGATAAAACCTGGTTCAACAACCCGTCGATCGACGTATTGTCCGGATCGAGTTTCTTGCAGGTCTGAACAATCGCGATGGCGTCATCGAGGCGCTGCATGCTGAGGAGCAAGTTGACGTAGCGATAAACCGCTTCCGGGCTGTACGGGCAATAAGCAAACGATTGTTTGAAGGAGAATTCGGCCTCCTTGATCATGCGCTGCTGGTCAGCAGGCGACTTTGAATTGGCGACGCGCCACGCATAGATACCGCCGATGGAACTGCGCAATTTGGAAAACGCCTTCTGCGCATTGTCGTCGCGCACAAACTTGCGGTCCCCCGTGAACCCTTTGTAATCGTGATGCAGATAAGTCCGTTCGGCAAAATCGCAAATGCTCGCCACGGATGTGTCGTAAGTGATCCAGTTCCCAATCAGCCGGTCGGAATACAGACTCCAAAATTTGTGGTCCTTATCCACGATCTCCTGGGTAAATTCCGCCAGCGGCTGACGATTGATCTTCATGATGATTCCGGACGGAGTCAGGTACGAATACATCCAATCCAGCGGAAAGCTTTCCTCCACGTAGAATTCGTGGTCGGGATTGGCGTCGAAGATCATTTTCGTAAGAATGCCATTGATGCTCATGACCGCCACTTGGCCGGATACCTGGACGCGTCCGTTTTCGATATGAAAATCCTCGCCCGGCTTCATCTGGTTGAGTTGGTAACGGCGTTGGGCATCTTCGAGATATTCGTTGAAAGCGCGCTGAGAATCCTCCGGTGAAGGCGTCTTGATTTCCTTCATCGGATAAACCCCTTCGGCGCGGCGACGCTTTTCAATCCGATCCCCAAGATTCGTGAAAACCTTGTCCAAAAATATCATGGTCGGCTTCTGTAGCGCCACGATGCCGACCCCAAGCACCACCGCCGCGACGAGCACGATCGGGATCGAGAAACGCGGCCTGAACAATGCAAAGAGGAGAACGCCAATTCCCACCGCGAGAACCATTCCCAGCCCGCGGGCAGCGAAAAAGTTCTGAAAAAAGGGCGGGTCGATTTGCGTGCTCCGGTTGTAGTGCGCCCGGATGTAACTCAGATAGGTTCCGTCCGCGAGCGCGTTCTGGGTGATCAGATAAACGTCCCGGCGGTCGAACTTCGGATCGAACTTTTTTTCCGGCGGAATAAAACTTTCGCAGAAAATCATGTAAGTGGGGCAAAAGCGGCCCGGATCGGTTCCGCCGAATAAAACCGTATCGCGCGCCATCTCGGGGTAAACGTCAAACGGCGGAGTAAACATGTCATGCCCGAACCAGAAACCGAAGCGATGGTCGCGCTGCTCGTTGCTTTCCCAGTGCGAAATAATCAGGTTAGTCGGCAGGATCGCGAAGAGCACCAAAAGCAATCCGAGTCGCACTTTGTTTCGGAAAATCACCAGGATGAGCAGAAAAGCCATCGCCAAAAGAAACAGGAAAATCCCGGGATAAATATCCACCCTATTTTGGCCATTCGAGAGAACCTGCGTTAAGCCATAAAAGAATAGTTTGAGGTCAGTGAGGGAAGTTCGTTTTGCAAAAATTTCTTCCACGCTTTTGTTCAGCAGAAAAATCGCAACCGCCGCCGCAATCACCCCACCGCCCAGCGCCCATTTCCGGTATTTCTCATATTGAGTCGTCAAAAGCGCGCCGATGATCGCCAGCCCGTAGCCAATACTCATCGTGACCATGACGTAGGACGCTGTGAAAAAGACTTTGGTCAGATCGCGGCTCGACCGGTCCGTCGATGGATTGAGCAGGATCATAAGAAGCATCGCCAAAAATAACCAGATGGCGGCCAAGCCGATGATCCAAGCACGCTCCCGGGATTGCATCCGGCGCAAGAAAAAGAACGGGACGAGCGCGATCAACAGGTAAACATAGGTGAACTCTTCTCCCGCACTTTCGACATACATCACGACTTGATCTTTCAAGCGCCCGAGGTTGTCGGTGGGATGCGTCTTCTCGTATTGGCCTCGCGTAAAAGCGTGAACGAATCCTTCCGCCGTTCGGGGATAACCCCAGTTCATCGGCGGATTGGTCATCGAGGCGAGCGGCATGTAAAAATAAAACGCCGCGCCCAAGATCCAGACCGTCGCAAGAATTACCACCGCCTTCCATTCGGTCAAAAGTTTCTGGGTCTTGATTGTCAGCCAGATGGTGCCCGCGATGGACGCGAAACCGATTAGCAGATAAATCGTGAAAAGCGGATTGATCTGCCCCGGCGTGGCGCTGTCGAACGAAGTAAGCTTGCCCGCTCCCTTTGCCCAAAGCCCGACGAAGAAAATAAGCGAGTTGGCGAAGAAGAGATCGCGCCCCAGCTTGGGCAGAGCGAGCATCACTGCGATTTCGATCCCCATCGCGCCAACAATCAGCGTTTGATGATTGGTGAAGCTGACCCCGAACATGAACATCGCCCAATAAAGGTAACGGCGTTGATGCGGCGCGTACATCCAGCGCAGCAACAAGCAAAGCACCAGGCAAAACGAGAGGACGCCGAACGTGTAAACTTCGACAATGACGGATTGGCTCCAGAAAAATCCGTTGAAACCAAAGCAAAGACCCGCGGCAAAACCGCAAACGAGGCAAAGCCAGTTTTCTTTTTGACGCTCGATATTTCGCAAGCTGACGATGCTTTCAAGAATCATGCTGCTGCCGCGCGAAACCATCAGCGCAATCAAACCGCAGGAGAGCGCGCCGGCGAAGGCCGAGGAAAGGGCGACGCGATACGCGATGTTGGAAACCGGGATCAGAACAGTGAAAAGCCAGGTATAGATCGTCCAGACCGGATAGCCAGGAGGATGCGGAACACCCGCGTAAAATGAACCGACCGCGAGTTCGCCGGAATCCTCGAGGGTCAAGTCCGGCGCGAGGGTAAGGAAGTAACCAATGAAAACCAGAAGGGTCGTGATGCCGAAAGCGATCCAATCTATCCGGCGGAATAATGGCGGAGTCGGAGGCACCGCCGGCGCGACCGGTTTGGAGCCTGGCGGATTTTTCAACGGCGCTTTTTTGTTGGGATCGGGCAAATTCGGTTTCTCTGGATTCATGTTAAAGTGTCAAACTATTGGTCCTCCCCAAGGGCAGAGGGCGCTTACTTGAATGGGTTTGCGAGAGGTTTGTCGAATCAAAAATGGCTTCGCGCCACACGTTTTGTTCGAGGTTCAGGTCGTGTTTGGTCAGGGCAAATTCGGGCGATGGATCGGACTCCAGCCTCGGCAACCCGCTCATCGTCATGCTGGCAAAAAACAAATTCGTGTCCGGCGTCCCAAAATGTCCGCCGGAATGCGGCCGGCCACCCAGGACCACCAGCATCGTGAAAGCGCAAACCGTGACCGGAGAGAGCCAGTTCCAGGGAATACTCCGAGTCGAACGAGCGATCGGGGTGGTTGAAGAAAACAATTTCGAGCGCAGTTCAGCCGAGGGGCGACGCGGCATCCAGGAATGCAAAAGATTCTCCAAATGATTCGGTTCCTTCATAATTTTCTCCTTTCAAACAAACCCGCAGCTTCTGCAAACCGTAACGGTACCGGCCCGCGATGGTGTTGGGCGAAATTCCCAGTAACTCCCCAATCTCTTCGAACGTGTGGTCGTGCCAGATTTTTAAAACAATCGCCTCGCGCTGCTCGCGGGGAAGCTCAGCCAGGCGATCCATCGCTTTTCGTTCCAGCTCCGTTTCCGTCCGCTCCGATTCAAACCAGCGCCGCGATTCCAATTCTCGAGCGAATCTACGCCAAAGGCTGCGGCGATAATTCAGCGCTCGATTGCGAAACGTTCGGACGCAGTAGCGCGCGGGCTCCCTCGGCGCCTCCGCCAAATGGATCAACGCGACGAAAGTTTCCTGCAAGACGTCTTCCGCCTCGCTGTGCGAAAGCCCCAACGCGCGCCCGTACAGCATCAATCCCGGCGCTTGAGCGTCGTAAAGAGATTCGCACCACCTGGAATTTGATTTATTCACGCTCACACGGTTCACTGGATAGACACTCTCCCATGAAAATCTGTATAAACTGTCGGTTTATTTTCTTAATTTTTAATTGGAAATCTTACTCTTGATCGGCTCGGCCGCGTATGTGGAGAGTGAAATTAGGATAAAGATTTTGATTAGGAGGAGGAAGTCAAGGGATGCTCCCGCATTTGATCAGGGTTCAATCCCACAGTGCGGCACCATTCCTGATAAGCGAATGGCGAAATCTCCGACGGCTTGATCTCGCTGCGTCCGCCCCAAAAAACATTCGTGTAACTCACCGGGATGCCCACGCTGTTCAAGTGCGCATCGATCGCGGCCTTGTGTTGGAGCACGACCGTTTTGTCGGTGCCATGCGCGACGCCCATGACGTTGACATTGCGGAACTCCGGCCCCCCTTCCCGCCAATACGCGTGGGTCATAATGTGATGACGCCCCACTTCCCTACCCGCTTCGATTTCTCGCCCTGCTGGCACCGCCCAGTGAAACAGCGCGTTGAACCGCGTCACGCGATCGCCGTCCTTCAACGTCTTGACGTGTTCAAGGAAAGTGGAAAAGCGCCCGATGATTTTCCGGCGGTTCATGTCCTCGGCAATTTCGAAAAAGGTCTGCAGCGGAACGCCTGCTTCATCGGCGCGCGGCTGCCAGAGATTTTCCACCAACTCTTCCGAAGCGAACTCGCGCTTCAGCGCCGTCAAAATTCGCCATTCCAGTTCATTCAACTTCACCACCTGAACATCGGTTACTTCCGCCAATTCGTCGCTTTTGCTTCCCGGTTCCATCCCGCGTCGCCGCATATGCCCGACGCCCAGGGCGAAAAGTCGTTTCGCCGGCATCAACCGAAAATGTTCCGCGCCGGTTTTCCTGGCAAGAAACTCACAATGCTTTGTCATCGAATAACCCTGCGGGACTTTCAGCGTCGTCCAGAGTTTGT
>JBDSIW010000212.1:0-7284 GCA_039917795.1 Verrucomicrobiota bacterium
CTTCATCACATTTGCCGTGCTCCTTGTTGATGGAGATGCTGGCACACTGCAACTTTGCACCGCAGGGCAGGACGCGCCGTTTTTTTTTAAATGGGACGAACTGGAAACAAAGCAAGGTCGCCAATCAGATGCCGCTCGGAATTTCTCTGGATGCCGCCTACGTGTCGGAGCGGGCGAACCTCCGACCAGGAGATTCGTGGCTGCTCTTCACTGACGGGTTTCCGGAATCGCGCAATCGCCAAGGCGACGATTACACTGTGGACCGATTTCTCCGCAACCTTCCGGTCGGCGAAACGGCGACGGAAATGTTACGCGTCGCTTTCGATTCATGGAACACGTTTCGCGATTCCGCAGCGCAACACGACGATGCATCGCTGCTCCTTTTGGATTGGCGCGGACAACCGCCAGCCCAGGAGTTTTTCGCGATGTGCGCGCCGGCACATTTGATTGCCGTGCGCCATTTTGTGGAGCGCTGGGCGGTGTTCGCTGGATTTGGCGACATCGTGGTGGGACAAATCGTGATGGCCTGCGATGAGGCGGCCACGAATATTTTCCGGCACGGTTACCACGAAAAGCCCGGGTCGATCCGCATCGTTGCCGAGGTGACGCGCACCGCGCTTGTCCTGCAATTGATTGACGAGGCACCGCCGGTGGATGCGCGCGAAATTCATTGCCGCGAACTTTCAGAACTTCGACCGGGCGGGCTGGGAACTTTCGTGATGGCGAAAGTTTTTGACGACGTAAGCTATGCCGTCTTGGGGAAAGGAAATTCGTTGACGCTCCGAAAAAACCTTCCACCGAAGCGCGGTTGAGAGCACAGCGGGTCGGACCAAGTTTGCGTCAGGCTATGCGCGCCACCAAAGCCGTCCGGTGGCCTAACGTATTCCTCAGGCATTGGTCCGATTGAAACTGGCCGGCCGTTTCCTGCCGCAAAGTGCTTTGGAGCGAGCAGTCCCGCGTCGTCAGGGCGGCTGGCCTTCGTTCCCGCAGCCGGCCTGACGGCGCGGGGCGGCGAGCATTTAGGACGCGTGTAACAAGCGAGGAATGTCGTCGTTACCACTTGTGCGGGACAGGCCGCGGTTGGTTTCAGTTTCCAACCGACAGCGAGGCTCGAACATGCGACAGCCAATCTCGAATGGAAGTTTCTGTCGGCAGGTAGTAGCAATGAAATTCCTCGAACAACATTCGGCGGAGTTCATCCTCGGTCAGCGACAGCGATAGAAGCTCGTCCAATTCCGAAACCACATCGCCCACAAATTCGTTAGAGTTTTCCGCAACAAAACGCACCACGACAGCTTCAGGAGTTGGATCATCAAGACGCCAATCTTGATTGAAACAACCACCCAAAAACTGAACCAAGTTTCGGAATTGCTCGGGCTTCATTTTGTTGGATATGCGGTGTTGGTTCGGAGGCACATTCCAGACTGTGGCGGCATTTTCTCAATCCGCACGAGCACCTTGCTCGCTGAACTCATAGCGGAAGCACCTCTTGCCATTGTGTAGCCGACTGGGCTGGCTTCCCGTGTGTTCGATCATCAGAAATGAAGCTTTACCGCCCCCCCGTCGTTTCACCGGAGACCGCATTGGTCACCGATTGCCAGACGGAGGCGTTGCTGTTGGCCACGTTCAATTCCTTGCGAAAATATTCTCCTTTGCGATATGCCGTCGAGCCATTTACAGTCACAGAATTGGTTGCCAGCGCCAAACCTTTGAATATCCAAATACCCAGCATTCGTGCGTTGCGTGTAGTGATTCACATCATTGACGGTGTAATTGGCTGAACGGAGATTTCTCCGAGTTTTATCACCACCCACCTTTGTGCTTGATCGGCTTCCAATGTCGTCAAAGGCATATTCAAACTGTTGTCCGGCCACAATCGTTCCATCGCCCCAATAGCGTTTGCCACTTCTCACCTGTCCTAGGGGAGATGAGCGGATGACCTGGCAAAGCGCACAAAATCATCCGCTGGCAACCTTATCCTGGGCTGCGCAAAGTCGGTTCGCGCTCCCAGATCCGACCCGCTTTCGCAGTCTTTATGAAAGCACCAACTGATTTGCTTTCTGCCAATTTGATAACTCCAGCATCGGCTTTGACGCCGGCGCGATCCAAGAGAGGTTGCGCGCCCGCGGTGTGACCAATCACTTTCAAATGACCAAAGGCGTCGCGCATCCAATCCACTGCGCCCGCTTCCTTCGTTAATTCGTTAGCTCCTGCCTCGGATGCAAGAATGACAAGTGCATCAAAGAAGATCGACGGGGCGGCGGAGAGCGCGGAATCCGCTTTCACCATTTGTCCAGAGGCGTCCTTCGCTCCACCGAGTTTCGGCGCGATGACCATTAACGCCGCCTTCTCGGCCTTCGCCGCACTGCGCAATGCAGCGAGTAACCCCGCATCGAAACCATCGGTGACCAACACTCCCAGTTTTCGCCCTTTTAATGTCGGTTTCGCTTTTCCAATCAAGCTCAACGCAGGAGATGGGGAAAGGTCGCGCGGTTGAATCGCCGGCGTGATTTTCTCCGTTGCGCCTTTCAGGCCGAGAGCTTCCTCAACCTGTTTGTGCAGGGACGAATCGATGATCGCGAGATGTCCGAGCACGCGCGAGCGGACATGCGGAAATTCGAGCTTCCCAAGTTCAAAACCAAAGGCGCTAACGATATGGCGCTTTTCAGGTTCAGTCATGGAGCGGAAGAAAAGGCGCGCCTGCGAATGATAATCGGCAAATGTGTCAGCGCGCTTTCTCAATTTCGTCCCGTCCGCTTCTTCTGGAAAACTCGTGAAGCCTAGCTTTGGATTTTCACGCGGCGATCCGTTGTCCAGTGAGTTGGGTTCGTAATTGATTCGACCTTTGGGAACTTCCATCTGGCTGATGCCGTCGCGTTGCATGTTGTGAAACGGACAGCGCGGCGCATTAACCGGGATCTGATGAAAGTTCGGTCCGCCGAGACGGCTGAGTTGCGTGTCGAGATAAGAAAAGAGGCGTCCTTGCAGGAGCGGATCGTTCGAGAAATCGATTCCGGGAACAATGTTCGCCGGGCAAAAGGCGACCTGCTCGACCTCTGCGAAAAAGTTATCGGGGTTTCGGTTAAGCACCATTTTGCCGACCATTCGCAACGGAATGATTTCCTCTGGAATTAATTTCGTCGGGTCGAGAATGTCGAAGTCCAGGCTGTCAGCCGTTGCCTGGTCGAAAACCTGGAAGCCGAGTTCCCACTCGGGATAATCACCCTTCTCAATTGCTTCCCACAAATCGCGTCGATGGAAATCCGGATCCGCTCCATTGATTTTCACGGCCTCATCCCAAAGAACAGAGGCCGAGCCGATCGTCGGACGCCAATGGAATTTTACAAAACGCGACTGGCCCCTGGCGTCGATCAAACGAAACGTGTGAATACCGAATCCTTCGATCATACGCAGGGACCGCGGGATGGCGCGATCCGACATGGCCCACATCACCATGTGCAACGCTTCGGGTGCGAGGGAAATGAAATCCCAGAAAGTATCATGCGCGGAACCAGCTTGCGGAAAACCACGATCCGGTTCCATTTTCACGGAATGAACGAAGTCGGGAAACTTCATCGCGTCCTGAATGAAGAAAACCGGGATGTTATTGCCTACGAGGTCAAAATTCCCCGCTGAGGTATAAAACTTCACTGCAAAACCCCTCACGTCGCGTGGCATATCGCCAGAGCCCGCGCCGCCCGCCACGGTGGAGAATCGCACGAAGACTTCCGTCTTGGTTTTGGGATCCTGAAGAAACGCCGCCTGCGTGATGTCCGCGCAGGATTTGTAACATTGAAAGTAACCGTGAGCGCCGGAACCGCGCGCGTGGACGATGCGTTCGGGAATGCGTTCATGATCGAAATGGGTAATTTTTTCCCGAAGAACAAAATCCTCGAGCAGCGTCGGGCCGCGTCCGCCGAGCTTCAGCGAATTCTGGTTGTCGGCGATGATGACGCCCTGATTGGTGGTAAGAGATTTTGTATTTTCCGAGGCGGTTTGATGCGGTTCCGCGGGCTGGCTGAGCGAACGTGCTTTCTTTGAATTATTTTTTTTCATAAACTCCAGTTATATTTCCCCCGATTGCGGTTGAGTGTTTGAAAACTAGCAGGCGAATCGGCGGATGCAAAAATTTTCTTTCCCGCTGGCCTCGTTGTTTACGTCTGAGCTTTTATCCGCCGAAAAAGCAACCTTTGCTCGCCAACCAGTCGCAGAATAATTAAACATCCCAGGTTGCAAACTTCTCGACCTGATCATTACGCGACGCTGGGGCTGGACCGAAATTGCACCACGGGACAGATTCGCGCCGCTTACCGCGCGCTGGCCAAACAGCACCATCCTGATCTCAATGGTGATTTGACGGATGCAAAGACCCTTACCCAGGCCATCAACTCGGCCTACGAAATCCTGGGCGATCCCGCGCGCCGGGAAGACTATGACCGGACTTGCAATGAGCAGGCCGATACGAAACGCCCGACCAGGGCCATCCAAACCATTTCTCACGATGTCTATTTGCGAATCGAGGATTTCTTGCGCGGCAATTGCCTGAATGTGTTGATCAAAGACCCCGGCAACGCGGAGGGACAGGAAAGTTACGCACTGACGGTCCCGGCGGGGACAGCACCGGGGGCTATTTTCAAATTTCCGCGGGCGGATTCCATGAAAGGCGGGGTCGTCAGGATTCGCGCGCGAATCCTCCCGGGATTTCGATTCAAGGTGCGTGGATCGGATTTGCGCTGCGATCTACGGATCAGTGCGCGGCGCGCCGCTCAGGGCGGTCAGGAAACCGTTGTGGGGGTTACGGGTACGCGCCTTACCTTGAAGATTCCACCCCGCGTGGCTCGCGGCGAGGTGCTTAGGATCAAGGGTGAAGGATTGCCCAAAACGCGCGGTGGACGGGGAGATCTGCTGGTGCGCGTGGTGTATCAGCCCGAAGTTCGCGTGACGCGTTCGCCAAGATGACGAGGAGCGGCCAACCCTCTTTAAATTTCGAAAAGAGGAGTGGGAAAACAATTAACGGCGCCGGCGCGTTTGGTTTTCCAAGCGGACAAATCAAAACCAGTTTCGCCGAACGCAAACTTGCCTCCGCCCGGCCTTCAATGCTGCGGAAAAATTCGATAAAGGAAGAAATAAATCAGGACGCCGGTCACCGAAACATACATCCACAATGGCCACGTCCAGCGAGCAAATTTTTTGTGAAGTTCGTAGCGGGCTTTCAACGCGCGCGAAAGAGTGATCAGAATCATCGGCACAATTACGACGGCCAAGACCGTGTGGGTGAGCAACAGCGCCAGGTAAATTGGCCTAAACCATTGCGGATCCCTGAAGGTGGTCCGCCCGACGTTGAAATGATAAACCAGATATGAAGTCAGAAAGAGGGTCGAAGTGCAGAAGGCTGCGATCATGCAATTGCGATGCGCGATGGTTTTTTTCTGGCGAATAAAGATGTAGCCGAGCGTCAAGAAAACCGCGCTCGATGAATTCAAGCACGCATTAAGCAAAGGCAGGTCAGATAAAGTCATAAAGTTTTTTCAGGCTCGCCGTTATCGAAGCGACGTTTTGAAATCGTCTCGGGACGGTTTTTTAATTCCGCTCTTTCAAAACGGCTTGAACGGCTCGAATGATTTCCGCTTTCGCTTCAGGCTTCTCGCCGTCGAACCAGCCTCGTGTTCTGCCGAGTCCATCCACGAGCACAAACCGGGTGCTATGGAGGAAAAGATCCGCCGGCACTTCCCGCTCTTCCGGTTTCTTCTCGTACACTGCCAGTTTGAGGCCGGTTACGGCGAGCCGGTTGATTTCGGTTCCTGATCCAGTCAGGAACCACCAACTTCCCTGGTCCGCCGCGAATTTTTCGGCGTAGGCTTTCAAAACTTCTGGCGAATCGAATTTCGGGTCAGTCGTGAGAGAAAGAAATCGCACCGACTTTTCCGCGATCAAACCTTCCTGCAATTCACGCATTCGTTTCGTCATGCGAATGCATTGCAAAGGGCAGCGGGTAAAAATCACGTCGGCAATCCAGATTTGCCCGGCAAGACTCTTCTCGGAAACTCCCTGCCCCAGCTGGTTGGTGAGGGAGAAATGACCCGCGTCGTTGTAAACGAGAGGCGGCGGGAAAGGCTTCGCCACTTTGCTCCAGACAAATGCGCCAACGATTCCAAAAATCACCAGGAACAAAAACCCCCAAACAAAAAACTGAATGCGTTGCAGGTTTGACTTCATCCCAAAACTAGAAGGAGCAGTTCGCCATAAAATCCGCGAAGCTGCCCCTCATAAAACGGAATCAGTCCTACGGTTACTCAAGAACGGTCGCCGTGGTCGCTTTCGATTTGACCTTTTCAGCAACCCATTTCGCGTAGTCCTCTTCAGAGTCCACGAAGATATGGCCCAGCATTTTGGAGTGACCTGCGCCGCAGAGTTGCGCGCACTGGATTTGATAATGACCTAACTTGATTGGCATGAATTGCAGGGGAATTTTCATTCCTGGAATTGCGTCCTGAGTCACGCGCATCGGATCACATTGGAAGGAGTGAATCACATCTTTGGAGGTGAGATAAACGATAACCGGCTTGTTCATCGGCACATGCATTTCCGAGGTTTCAATATCGTCTTTGCCGTTCGGATCGTCCGCGACATAGCCAAGCAAATTTGTGGAGCTGATCGAGCGAAAATCCTGCTTTCCAAATTCGCCGTCCGGTCCGGGATACCGCGCGTTCCAGGCGAATTGCTCCGCAGTGACGCGAAGGACCGTCGATTTGCTTGCAGAAGGAAAACCATCCACCGACCGGGCCCACAACGGAACTGCCATTCCGAGCAAAAGAACTCCTTCAACCGCGGCAACCGCGACTTCGATGTAGGTGGACGCATGAGTTTTCGCGCCCACATAATCTGCTTTTGGATTTCTGGATTTCCGAAAGCGAAAAATGGCGTAGAAAAAGTAGGCAATCCAGCCGACAAACAATGCGATCATCAGCCAGTGAACGTAAATGATGAGCGTATCGACTTTTCTCCCGTGCTCGGAAGCGAGGACAGGCAATTGGAGAAGGCGTGTAAGGTCGAGATACGGATTCATTGATTAAGCGTTTTTGGGGGATTGTTAGGGGGCGGCGGTCATCTTGGCGGATTCCTTCGCGAGAGAAATAGAAAAAAACCGGCGATCATGACAAGCAATGAGACGATGACGGCGAGCAGGCTGAAAATTCCCCAGTTCATTCCCTGAGCCATGGCGGAATCGGATGCGCCACCGCACACCGCGCAAGCCTGGACGGAAGAAGACATTCCGGAAAGGAG